>JBHPFT010000033.1:0-2571 GCA_042571445.1 Patescibacteria group bacterium | reverse complement strand
CTTACTATCAACTAAGATTTGAGGAATTAAACTTGATGTTCCATAGCTTCCTGCAGAAACTCCTGTAGTTGTTAGGGTAACTGCATCTGTATCAAAAGCTAGATCTGAACCAAGATTAATATCTAGTGTTAATACTCCTGCAAGGCCCCCACCTGTGAGCCCTGATCCTGCAGTTACTCCAGTTGTTGCATATGTATCTACATTACTTGAGCTAACTAAAACCCCGTTAACTCCATCTAAAAGGTTTATTTCAGTAGCATCTGCAGTTACTCCATCTAATATATTTAGTTCAGCTAGAGTTAAAGTTGCTCCATCTAACAAAGATAACTCAGATCCTGAAGCTAAAACTTCTTGGCCTGCTATGAATAGGGAAGCAGTATTAGTTGATCCAGATACATCTAGTCTATAACTAGGATCAGATGTCCCTATACCAACATTTCCACCGTTATATGACAAAATTACATCATCAGTTCCTGCATCACCAATAAACAACTGTCCAGTGTTGTTCATTACATATGAATTAGTACCATCATGATAAAGCTCAAGGTCTTGTCCATCACCAAGGTATAGTTCTCCTCCTGCCCCTGTTCCACCAGGTGTTCCATCTCCATCTTCATCTAGTACCCAATCGCCACTATCTGCCCAGATGCCATAACTGTCAGAAGAAGCAGATCCTGCAGTTAGATAGATACCGTAATTTGTGGTTGGAGTGTCATCTGCAGTATCTAAATACAATCCATAACAAGTTGTGGCATCATCACATGTTCCGAAGAAATTATATGTAGTTCCTAATGTTGCGGTTCCTGCCCCCTTCATAATTTGACTCTTATAGCCGTAACCCGTTGTTATTGTTGCGGTGTTATAAGGAGCCATAATTTGTTGAACACCATACGCTGTTGTTATGGAGGCATTTCCATAAGGGTACACATAGTAGTATGCATTTCTGGCCTCATCAGCAGTAGATTCGTCCTCCATGTAGATGAATTCTTTGGTTCCAAAGATATCGGTTGCTGCAGCACTTCCACCAACCCAAATAAAGTTCTCATCTATTCCGATTCTACTTATTGTTGGTGCTCCCTCGTCTGGATAGAAAGTGACATCATCCATATTTCCCCAAAGGACAGTTCCAGAGTCAGTACTTGGAGAGGTTATATATAGTGAAGACCACTCTCCATAAATATCATCTTTTAGATTTGCTGAGGCATCTGCGTACATGTAAAGATAATCTCCAAATACATCATCATTCACGGTAACTTCAGAACCCCCTGTTAGATATATATCTGTGTACGAGCCGTAGAAATCAGTCATGCTTGCGTTGTAAGCATAGAAATCATTGTAGTTACCATATACAACTGAAGCTATATCACTATCATATATGGACATGTTATTAGAGTTTGACGATAGGTCTGAGCTAATCTGTGTATCATTGAGAACCACATATAAGTAGTTTCCAAAAGCGTCATCGCTAACTATAGTATTACTGTCTAAACTAAGTTCTGTGCGCCCAGCGTATACATCAGATAAACTTGCTTCGTATAGACTAGTGAGGTTATTTAGCCCGTAGGCATTAACCGCGCTACTGGAGTAGAGAAAGAGTTCATTATGTTGACCATAAACATATTGTAGGGCATCGTTTGATCCTATATCAGAATAGTTACTAAGACCATATATATAGTCAGAGTTTCCGGCCCTATCGTAACCATAAACTCCCAATGTGTTTTCTAAACCATGTGTGGTGTTAGACCCAGATGTTGGTGCTGTATAACTAAGCGTCGTTTTAATTTCAGCTCCATTTAGGGTTGTTCCTGATGGGTCTGAGGTGTAATAGGTATAAACATCAAGTAAGGCAGATGGATCAGATGTCCCTATACCAACCTTTGCCCCTAAGAAGTTAATCTCATCTATAGTTCTATCCTCAAAATATATTCTTCCAGCATTAGCTCCTAAACCTATCCATTCATCAGAAGCCGCTGTATTTGCAAATACATCTCCAGATGTCATTGAACCTACTGCAGTAATATCTCCAACACCACTAAGGCTTGAAGTATTTTTACAAATCCACTCACTAGTTCCAGCCTCCCAAGCTAATACTTGATCATCAGAGCATCCTCCTAGAAGTCTTAGACCTCCTGCAGTAACCTCTAAACCAGAGTTTGCTGATGAAATACTAGTTGTACTAGTGGTTGTTGCATCAATAGTTACCCCATCTTCTGTAACTGTCATTCCAGCCCCGCCTGCAAGATTAAGTGTTGCAGGGCCACTTCCCGCCCCTCCAGTAAGTCCACTGCCTGCAGTTATCCCAGTTGTTGCATACGTTCCTACATTAACACTATCGACTAAAGTATTTAATCTTCCATCTAAAAGGTTAAGTTCAGCTAGAGTTAAAGTTGCTCCATCTAACAAACTTAACTCACTTCCTGATGCTAGGACTTGTTCCCCATTCACATAAAGGGTAGTCATATTGAGTGTTCCATTAACATCTAAAGTGTATGAAGGAGAAGTGGTACCTATACCAACATTTGCATTAAGAAGGGCTATTACATCAGTGGTATCATCCCAAAACTCTATTCT
>JBHPFT010000032.1:0-2769 GCA_042571445.1 Patescibacteria group bacterium | reverse complement strand
TCGCGAGTATTTTACCATATCTTCATTACTATAAAAAATTGAGACTCTTTATTTATTAATCGTATAATAAAAGTGTGAAAGATAAGAAAGTAGATCTTTTATTACTATTATTACCTATCCTAGCTATTGGTAGTTTATTCTTTGTTTTTAGTCAGAACCCTCCCTTTGACCTAAGAGAGACAAGTTTTCCTCAATCAGAGGAAGTTAAAAATATTTCCTCTACTAGACCTGAGATTGAGGACTCTGTGTATTTTAAATCTGTAGATGAGCATTTAGTTTACCTGAGAAAACAAGTATCTAACGAGAGAGGTACGTTTGGTTTTTTTATTAAAGACTTAAAAACAGATGAAGAATATACATTTAACTCATCTGAGATCTTCTATGGAGCCTCTTTGTATAAACTATCTATAGCAGTAGCTATTTTTAAAGATATTGAGCTTAGAAATATTAAGTTAGAGGACAAGATAACATTTACTTCTTCAGATCATACTTCTGGGACTGGTTCTATAGGAAGAACTTCATACGGAACTAAATATACAATTGGGGCAGTACTTGAGTATCTAATGAGACACTCAGACAACTCTGGTCAAGTGATGTTAGAGAAGGTTTTAGGTGAACCAAAGATAGGTAAAACATTTGAGAACCTTACCCCAGAGCAAAACTATAATAATTTTTATCATAAGAATATGACTAGTCCTAGAGAATATGGGTATATAGTTGAAAAGGCTTTCTATGGGGATTGGATAAGTGAGACAAATAAGATGAGACTTCTAGATTTAATGTACCCTACCCTCTTTGATGACCGTATTACCCCATATTTGAAAGAAGGACTAATATTTTATCACAAGATAGGGTCTTGGCCATACTCCTGGCATGATTGTGGAATAGTTGCAGGAAACAGTAAAGAAGTTATTGTTTGTCTAATGAGTAAAGAGACAAGTTATTCTAGCTTTCTAAACGTTTCTAAATATGTAGGTGGTTTCATAAACTCATTATTTTAGATACAATATCTTCGTGAAACCTTTGGCTTTTTTAATCAGACCTAAAAATCTAGATGAGTTTATTGGACAAGAGCACCTTGTAGGTAAGGGTAAACCTTTGAGAGTAGCAATTGATCAAAAACATCTCTTTTCCTTCATCTTATGGGGTCCTCCTGGTGTTGGAAAAACAACCCTAGCCCATATTTATGCTGAGAGTTTTGATAGTGTTTACCACCAACTGTCTGCCGTGTCAGCAAGCAAAGGAGATATTAGGAAAATTGTTAGTGACGCACCTAATATAAAAAGACCTACTATTGTATTTTTAGATGAAATTCATAGATTTAATAAAGCACAACAAGATTTTCTACTTCCTTATGTAGAAAATGGAACAATATTTTTGATTGGAGCAACTACGGAGAATCCTAGTTTTGAGGTTATAGCTCCCCTTTTATCTAGATGTAGAGTCTTTACTCTAAATGAGCACACTGAGAAGCAAATGGAACAAATTATTTCTAGGTCAAAGGTAAAGATGAGTAAGGCTGCAAGAGACTTTCTAATTAAGATGGCAAATGGAGATGCAAGACAAGCTCTCACAGTAATAGAAAACGCAAAAAAAATATATGGAAAGATAACCGTAGAGACCCTGAAGGAAACTATCCAGAGTAAATTCTTGAGATACGATAAGAAAGGAGAAGAACACTACAATACAATAAGTGCTTTCATTAAAAGCATGAGGGCCAGTGATGTGAACGCAGCTCTTTATTACATGGCTCGAATGGTGGATTCTGGTGAAGATCCTAAGTTTATTGCTCGTAGAATGGTAGTTTTTGCCTCAGAAGATATAGGAATAGCAAATAATACTGCTCTTCTTGTCGCAAATGAGGTATTTGAGGCTGTAACTAAGGTAGGAATGCCAGAGGCTCAGATTAATCTAGCTCATGGAGTTACTTATCTTTGCAATGCAAAAAAGGATAGAAGCTCATATAATGCGTACTTTAGAGCCATGGATGATGTCAAAAAGCACGGTAACTTGCCCATTCCTCTAAATGTTCGTAATGCCCCTACAAAACTAATGAAAGAATGGGGTTATGGTAAAGGTTATAAGAAATATACTAAAGAAAGCCTTCTTCCCGATCAAATTAAAGGAAAGAATTACTTTAACTAGCAATCTTAACCCCCTTAATTTATAATAAGGGGTATCTGCGACGGTAGTTCAGTTGGTAGAACGTCTCCTTGCCAAGGAGAAGGTCGCCGGTTCGAGTCCGGTCCGTCGCTCCAGATGTATGGGGCGGTAGCCAAGGTGGTCACGGCACCGGTCTGAAAAACCGGCGATGTGGGTTCGACTCCCACCCTCCCCACCATTAGTACCAGATATAATTACTTTATGAGTGCTACTCTTATTTTCTCAATAATTACCACAAGTCTAATGCTTATTCTTGTATATAACTTATTCTTTGACCTAATAAACGCTATAAAAGGCAATGCTCCAAATCTATCTTCTACCAAAAAAGATACTAATAATATTAAAAGTATCTATAACTTTAGCCCCAAACAAAAGGTTACAGATCTAGGTGCAGGATGCGGACACATTCTTAATTCTCTAAAGACTAAAGATGTTAGCATAGATGGTTACGAAATAAATCCTCTTTTGTATCTTTATCTTAAATTTAAGTTTAGAACTCATGAAAATATAAATATCCTGAAGAAAGATTTTTTAAAAGCAAATCTATCCAAATACGATGTTTTAATTATTTATGGTTCAGATAAGGTAATGCAGAAACTTGAAGAC
>JBHPFT010000031.1:0-2897 GCA_042571445.1 Patescibacteria group bacterium | reverse complement strand
TCTGTTACAGCATTTGATTGAATAAATAAGTAAGGAGAATCTATAGAAAAGTTAGCAGAAAGGTTATTTTCTCCCTCTGTAGTTCTACTGGATGAATACCTAAAACTTGGAATGCCTACAAAACGAGCAGCATTCTCAACAAATTCCATAAAAAGAATAATCTGATCGTAATTAGTGGATGTCCCTAAAGAAACAACAACTACATTGTATGCAGCACCCTCTTGATCTCCACCACCATAAGAGTAACTTAATCTATCAACTACCATCCCTGAGTTAGTAGCTATTTGATGTACTTGATCTAAAAGCTTTGGAACCTCAGCTTCAGAAACTAATACTTTACTCACGAGCTCAGAATCCTCCTCAACAAATTCCTTAAAATCAACTAACTTTCTAAGATTAGATATTTTTTTCTGAAGGGTGTCTCTCAAAGTAGCCTTTTGTTCCAACTCTGCTTTAACTTCTGGGTAACTCTTAATGGTTGGATATACAAAAAGGATTATTAAAAATACTGACACGACAAGAGAAACTAAAGGTACAACAAAGTTCAAGAGAGCTTCTTTAATTTTGTTTATATCCACACTTAACCCCTTTTTCTCTTCTAGCTTTTTACCACCCATAAGACGGGTATCTTCCGAAGTTGGTATTCTTTTTTCTGTATTTTTTTCTGCCATTATGATTTTATCTTTCCTATATCGTACTCAACTACAATAAAAAATTTAACCTTATTAGTAGTACCTTCTAAACTTACAGAATTAAGAGAAACTGAGATAAAAACCTCTTTTAGACCCTCTAAACCATCTTCAAAATCATTATTCACAAGTGAATTAACAAAATTAGCTATAGAAATATAGTTATCAGCCACCCCAGATACATTCATACTACTAGGTTTAATATCAAGGGACTGAATTTCAAGATCAGAAGGTTTTCTATTTCCTAACTCTTTTAGAAGAAGAGAATACTTCAATCTCTCAGAAAAAAGAGTATTTAATACAACATATTTCTTATCCAGATTTCTAGCTGATATTTCTACATCTGATAAACCAACAATATCTGCTCTTAGAGTATTTATTTCTCCATCCAGGGAAGAGACCTGTGATTTTAGATTATTAGTAATATAGAAAAAATACCCACCAACTGCTAAGACAACAAGGAGAAACACTATGAAAAACACCGTGCTACCTTTAATAGCTTTAGTTTTTTTCTGTTCTTTTATTTCGGCCTGAGGTATCAGGTTTATATCGGCAGGCATATTATATTTTTCTTAAAGCAAGCCCAACTGCTACAGCAAAGCTAGAAGCATTGTCTAGCAATATAGACTTTCTTTTTTCAAGCTTGGGAGAAACCTCAATCCCATTTAAAGGGTTTGCCAAAACGACCTCAATGTCTAATTTATCGGCTACGTAGCTTAGCAGATTTGGCATAAGGGCAGTTCCCCCGCTTAACACTACACGTTTAATGTTAGCATTTGGATTATGATTTGTGAAGAAAACATGGGCTCTTTTTACCTCCATTATGAGGTTATCAATAACTGGTCTAATTACTTCAGCTACTTTTCCATCTCCTTGGAAAGGGTCAAGGCCATAAACCTTCTTATATTCTTCAGCTTGTTCTAAATCTAGATCTAAAGCCTGCTGAAGTGCTTTAGTTATAGTACTACCACCCATAGGTATGGCTCGAGTAAATCTCACGTATCCTCCATAACAAACGATAATTAAAGTATTTGAATAGCCCATATCAACAATCATAGCCCCAGTTGGTGCTTCAGCAGTATCTCCAAGAACTCTACCTAGAGCAATGGTTTCAGGTTCAATAGCGCGGGGTACAAGCTTTGATTTTCTAAGTATCTCAATATACTTTTCTAATACATCTTTTCTTGCTGCAACAATCTGAACATTCATTTTTCCTTTCTCAGAAGGGTCATTTTCCACTTTTTGGTAGGAAAGATTAACCTGATCTAGGGGTAGGGGAATATATTGTTCTACTTCGTACTTTATTGAGCTTTTAAGCTCCTTTTCACTCATCACTGGAAGGCTAATAATTCTCATAAATACATTAGCCTCATTTAGACCTAAAACAACGCTTGAGGTACTAAAATTAGTATCTGAAACGAAACTTTCTAATGCCCCAGAAACCAGTTTTACATCTTCTTTTGATTTAGGACTAAGGGATAGTTTTGGGTTTTTTAAAACACCAAAATTAGAAAGGATGATTTTGTCTCTTTTCCTCTCCAATTCAACGGCTCTAATGTTTCTTTTTCCAATATTTAAACCTACTACGGGCATAATAGTATGTTACCTCAATAAGGTCTGTTAGACAACGGCACACTCTCTGACTTTTGATAAATTACATAATCAAAAAGCTCAGGGGCCATTGCTGAAGATTTCAAAACCGAGACAATTTTTATGGCATTTCCTGCCCTTCCAGTTGAAGTAATAATTATCCCTTGACTAGGAATAGATTGAGTCTCATTTGGAACAACATAAATACTACTATCAGAATAAAAAGGCTTTATTCTAACTAGTCTCGGAGTGTTACTTGTAACAACTGAGAAGCAGTTAGTGTAACCGTGATTTGAAGAAGCATTATCAAAACCATTATCAAAACCTGCGTATGTCACAGGATTATATGCATAGGGTGTAACTTTAAGCTCCGAGCCCTCTTCATATATATAGTTAGCGTAAATTGAAGCACCATCATTCCAACACACATCAATATTGCTGTCAGTTCCATACCCAGACATACTAACCTGGATAATTTCCCCCTCTAAAGCCTTACTTTCAAAGGTCTCACTGCTATTTCCTGCAAAACTTAAGCTTACATCTGCTCTAAGTTTTTGTCCTAAAACTCCAGTAACCTCTAGAATACAATCAGCACCACAGCTACCAAAATTAATATAG
>JBHPFT010000030.1:0-3411 GCA_042571445.1 Patescibacteria group bacterium | reverse complement strand
TACAGGAAAAAGATACATGTCTTTTAGAAGCACTACTCCCCTGGCTGCATATATTAAACATATTGGTATTATGGGAAGAAGCCATCTGTCTACCCTTCGGGATTGGAAAGAATAAAAAACTAGATAAAAGACAATGTTTAGCATCAAGAAAATATGAAATGACCTATCCTTTGCATGTTTGAGAGTTATCCACTTTCCATGAAGGGATAATAGAAATACTATCGGAGTTATCATCCAGGCTAGACCATATAAATATTTAAGTGGTTTTGTATTTACTGAGTCAAAGACTAGCCCCCCTTCTTTGGTAGCCATTTCCCATATCCTGAAAAGAAAGTTATCTGCAAAGATCAAAGAGAAAGGATTAGTGGCTATAAATGTAGCAAACATAACAAGAATAAAGCCTGCTAGATTTTTCCAGTTTCCTTTTCTTAAAAATATGTAGATATATAAAGGAAGAGTTAATAAAGCGGTGGTTTTTGTTCCAATTGCTAAACCAAAGAGTATCCCAGTAAGCGTAGTCCATTTGGTATCATTCTCACTTTCAGTAAAGCGGTAAAGAGTTAGAAATGAAAGAGAGGTAAGAAGAGTAAGAAGAATATCAGCATTAATATAGTGGGCATGAACTATTAACTTCCAGTTAAACGCAAGTAAAGTAAAGGTAATTATTGCTCCAAGTTTATCTTTAAAAATCTTGAGGTATAGATAAGCAATTGTTGGAACTATGAAAAAGGATAGTATTGAGCTAAAACTCCTTAAAAAGATATATATACTCGTTTTATCAAAAGGCAGATTTAGAAGATTTCCCATTTTACTAAAAAACATGGTAGCTAGAGTAAGTAGATATGTTGGGAAAGTTCCGTATACAAAAGATATGGGAATTAATTTGAAGTATTCTCTTTCAGAGATAATATTTCTTATCTCATAGGTGTATTTAATAGCAAGTTCAGCGATTTCTGGTTCATCTGCATAGAAACTATGAGGAAGCCCAAACTCTATGTGCCACATTCTTAAAAAGAGTCCCACAACGACAGCTGTACTTAGTATTGCTATGAGCTTTTTCATTGTAGGTATAGTATACACTGATGAACAATCTCAGATATAATAGGGTATAATACCCAAGATTATGGAAGGCACTATTTATTTAGGTGATATAAAAAAGGATATGCCTCAGGAAGAACCAGAGGATAAAAACCCTGTTGTAGAAGCTAAAAACACCCCTTCAGAAGACAGTTATAAGCCGGTAAGTACAGTCCAAGGAAGCCTATCAAAGCCAATAAGAGCATACATAGAAAAGTTCAGAAATGCTTTAAAGAAGGAAAAAGAAAAGGCTTCTACTCCTATAGTTGTAGATGAGCTAGCTTCTAGGATTGCCAAATTTTACGAGAAGATAAGAAGAGTTATTGACTGGAAAGAAGAGCATCTAATGAGAAGGTCTGTTATTGAAAGGATTCTAAAAAGAAGACTTATCTCAGAGATTTCTGGTGCTGGACTTTTACCAGATGTAGATCCTAAAAAGATTGCAGAACCTCTTGTTTTAGAGCTTGTTAGAAGTGGTTACTTTGAGAATGGAACTATTCCTAAGGAAAGAATAATTGATGTCCAAAAGATTTTAGAAAAGTACGTGTATATCTTAAGAAACGGCCCGATAAAAAACGGAAATGGTAGCTACTCTTCGAAAAAGAAAAAATCAGCTGGTGTAAAAAAGAGAGTTAATTTCTATAACTGGATACTCGAAGTAGCTTCATGTGAGATAGAAGAGGTTTTAGACCCAGCGTTGAGGGAAAACGCATTAATAGAGTTAATGACAGATTGTTTAGTAGATAGAGTGAAGCTAATTCCAGAAGGGAAACTATCTGAGGAAGAAGCTTATGTGCAAACATATATAGCAGTTCATCAAACAATTTTTAACTTAGACGAGCCTCTTGTTGCCTACCATGTTTTGAAACACAAGCACCCAGAGTTTATTGAAAATGATAGTGAAAAGTACCCACACTTTGCAGAAAACAGTGAGAAGATTTGGAGTGAGATCGTGTCAGATCTAGATCATGTAAATGCTCCCGACTTCTATAGAGTCGCAGAAAAGTTTGATGCTCCTTATTTAATATTAGGAGATGTATTTAATAAGCTTGAAGAGACCCCAGAGGAGATTGAAGATAAACTAATGGATGCCCCCTTGCTTGATGGTTTTGTAGATGACGCTTATGGAAAAAGACTTGAGACTCTAAAATCTAGACTTTTTAGATCTGCAATATTCTCAACTTTATCGATCTTTGTAGCTGGTGGAGTTAGTCTTTTCATATTTGAGGTTCCTATTGCTAACTGGATTCATGGTTCCTGGAGCCCTTGGGCACTAGTCGCTGATATTTTAATACCAACAGCCCTAATGTTTCTTTTAGTGTGGGCTATAAAACCCCCAGATGATAGCAATCTTGAAAAGATTAAGGAAGAGGTTGAGAAAATTATTAAGCACAACGAAAAACAAGATATTTATGAGGTAAAAGTCGTTAAAAAAGTAAGAAAGATACTAAATTTTATATTTATTGCTATATACCTAGCAGGTGGTTTCGGGGCACTTTACCTGACATATTGGGTATTTAGTCTTGCACATGTTCCTTGGACCTCTCTCTACATTGATACTGCTAATGTGGCCGTAGTTGTTTTTGCAGCTATGGTAATTAGACAAAAAGCAAAAGAGCTTACTGTAGAAGAAAAGAGTAACTTTATTGAGTTTATTGTTGATTTCTTCTCTATTCCTCTTGCAAAGATAGGTCTTTGGTTATCTACTAAATGGAAAGAATACAATATTGTGAGTGTATTCTTTGCGACCCTTATAGATATTCCTTTTTCAGGGTTGGTTGAGACGATCGAAGGTTGGAGAGATTTCTTGAAAGAAAAAAGAACAGATATACACTAAGCTATTTATTGGGATTAAAAACTATTCCTAAAACTGATTCCCAGAAACTAATTATTGTCTTGTCTATAAACTCTATGACACAAAATCCCAACTTTGGACAGGGTATTTCTCTGAGTTCTTGAGGAACAGACTTATCGAAATCTTCCTTTATACCTAAAACCACAGGCTCTTCATAGAAAATCATCTGGGTGCTTTCAGTTTGTTCTCCTAAAACATCTGCTCCAATCAACACCTCTTGCTGCTCTCTAATATCTGTTTCTATTTCATCTGGGAGAATTAAAAATGAGGTAGAGGCATACTCTTTAATAACGTTTGTTCCTTTTCCATCGTTTGCTAAAACCAAAGAAGTAGGTAAGAACTCTACCTTTGAGACTCCTGGTTGAATACCTTTAAAATATACTGTTCCAAAGTCTCCATGGTCTGAGAAATATCCTGGATTGGGAAGACCCCCTGTTAATCTTGCAAATCCATTTTCATTATCAATTTCTTTTTGGATG
>JBHPFT010000029.1:0-3873 GCA_042571445.1 Patescibacteria group bacterium | reverse complement strand
TTAGCAAAGTTAAAGGTCTGTATGCTAGCACTACCTGCAAATATTGCAACTGCGCCCATGCTGTGTGCCTTTCTAAGGATATTTTCATCGACAAAATGACCAATGTATACAACTTTTCCCTTTATCCCTTTAGAGAACTTCTCAAGATAAGACTCCTTCAGTATCTCTGAAGGGTTAGGAAGAACAAGTAACTCTCCTGATGTAGACCCTCCTGTACTAACAGCGAACAAGAGATCTCTAACTTTAGTCTCTATCAAAACAGATGTTGCAGGCACCTCATCATTTATATTTCCCCAAACACCAGCAAGGAGAACATATCTTTTTTCTTCTTCCCAAAAAACAAATCCACCTTTATCAAGTTTCCAAAGTGTTCCATTATATGGAGCTTTTACTTTTTTCTTATCAGCAATACCAATGATAGTTCCTGCTCTATAATATTTTGATTTATCTCTAAACTTATCTGGTTTAAAGTCTTTTGGAAATTTAAGCTCGTTTTGCACATACATACACTCCCCTAACCTATCAAACGGCTCCACTTTACTTCCTTTTTTAACCTTTATAACACCTTCTTTTGGCAAAGCTCTCTCAATAAATGCCTTTTTTGTCTCTGTAATTTTTCTAACTATTGGCACTATCATCACTTATTCACCAAAATCCTATCAATTTGCTTTAAAAGATCATTAAGTAACTTAACGTCAGAGTAAATACTTCCTTTTTGTTCCCTAGTATCAAAAATTAAACCTAAAGTTCCACCTGATACATTAACCTCTCTACTCCCAATATCTGCACCCTTAACTGAAAGTTTGACCTCACCCTCTGAGGTAAGAGGCATAACATAAATACGGTTTTTCTTTACCTCAAAGAACTGATCATCACCAACACCAGTGGTTAATAAACACTCTACTCCACTGCTTGTATTGATAAATGTTCCAACTCTGCTTGTGTATGAGAGATTATCAAAGTCATGCTCCAATAAATTAACGAGAGGTACTTTATTATTAGTATCCAGATAAAGATCATAAATACCCACTGATTTTATTAGCTCTAACATCAAGATGTAGTGAAGACCCTTATCAGCAATATTTTGAGCAAACCTATCACCAGTAAAGACAATAGAAGTATCAGAAGCTATAGAAAGACCTCCAGGAACCTTGTTTGATACATCTTCATCTAGATTTGCCTGAGCAGAAAGATCAGATGGAACCATTTGAGGAAATATTGATAAGTTTGAAAGGTAGTTTATATCAATCTCATCTGTTGATTTGCTAGGCTCAAAACTAGAAAAGGAGCTAATAACATCCCTAGTTAAAAGGGATGATCCAGCAACAAATACTGGATAAAACTTCTCAGCAGAAGATATTGTATCAACCACACTACAAGAGACAGTGGGCCCAAATGCAAACTCTGGAGGTTCCAAAAACCCACATACAGAGACCTCACAAGAACCGAGGGACATTCCTCTTTCTCTTAATATCGTTTCGATAAGATACCTATAAAACTGAGATTTAGTACATTGATTAGAAAAAAGTCCTTTGGAATAAACATACGGAAACTTAACAAACTCAAGGTCTTGTCCGTTTCTAATTAAAAAACTTGAAACTGAAGTCCCAAAATACGCAGCTAACGTGGGCATAAATATATGATAGCAGAAAAGGGTTAAATAGTGTGTCTGTCTGTGTAGTGTAAAAGCCCCATGTAACGAGCTTTCTTTATTTCTTTTGCCAAGAGTCTCTGGTTTTTAGCAGTTAGTCCAGTGTATTTCTTAGGTAAGATCTTACCTCGATCATTAATAAACCTTCTTAACACTAAAACTTCCTTATAATTAGGCTTAGTATCTGTCTTTGTAAAATAACAGGCTTTAGGTTTAAATATTTTTCTTCTTCTTTGTGTTGTTTTTCTCTTTTTAGGTCTTGGCATAATCTAAAAGACTTACCCACACCCCGAAGGTGTGGGATCAGTTAATTATTTCTTCTTTTTCTTCTTATCTTTCTTATCCTCTTTAGGCTCTTCTTTAGGTCCCTCATTTCCAGTATCAAGATCACCTAAGTCATCAAGATCAATCTCATCAAGGTTTATCTCTTCTTCTCCAGTAGCTTCTTCTGGGGCATCACTGAAGTCTTCACCAGCATCATCATCAAAATCTTCTCTTGAAGAACTGCTCTTCCAACCTTTTGGTGTGAGAATAATCATGTCGTCAATAACAGTTTCTGTCTTGTATCTCTTTCTACCTTCGTTATCTTCCCAATCTCTGGTTTGAAGTCTTCCCTCGACATAGACTCTCATTCCCTTTTTAAGAAGTTCTCCACAAATCTCTGCAAGCTTGTTCCAGGATACTACGTTATGGAAATCAACAGATTGTTTCTTTTCTCCTTGTGAAACCCACTCTCTATTTGTGGCTACCACAAAACTTGATACAGCGTTACCTTGAGGTGTAAACCTCAATTCTGGATCCCTTGTAAGGTTACCTATAAGCATTACCTTGTTTAGGTTTCTTGTTGCCATAGTCTTACTTTTCCTCCCTAGCTTCCGTAGAAGCTGAAACTAGATACCTTACTAAACCACTTTCTAAGTTTAGTTTTGTTTTTAATTGATTAACGTTAGAAGATTCAATATCAAACACAAAGACATCATAAAAGCCTTCTGTGTTATGCTTTATTTCGTAGGCAAACTTTCGTCTACCCCAGTAATTATTTTCCAAAACAGATCCATTTAGTGAAGTTATAAGCTCGGAAATTTTCTTTGATAGATCCTTTGCTTTGCTCTCACCGAGATCAGCCTTGTATATTGTCATTAGCTCGTATTTCATAAGTTCTCAAACCAAGTATCGAATAAATTATATCGCAGTTTTACTTGATGTCTACACCTTAAATTCTATTTAAAATAGACGTAGGAATGGTATCAAAAACAGGGGAAAATTCAAGGTTAAACATTAAATCTAAACATAATTACATCTCCATCCTTCACGACATACTCCTTACCTTCCATCCTTACCAAACCCTTCTCTTTAGCCTTTTTAACACTCTTAAATTCCTTTAGATCATTAAAATTAATAACCTCTGCAGAGATAAAACCTCTCTGAAAGTCGCTATGGATCACCCCAGCAGCCTCGTAAGCGTTAGATCCCTTGCTTATTGTCCATGCCCTAACCTCTTTAGGACCAATGCTAAAGAAAGTATGAAGATTTAGTATCTCGTAACCCTTCTTAATTAACTTATCTAGTCCGGAATGCTCAATTCCCATCTCTTTCAAGTAGCTTTTTCTCTCTTTTTCATCAAAATCTGCTAGATCTGCTTCAAGCTTTGCACATATGTATATGTTGTCATTGCCTGATTTCAAGTCATTCTGTACATCTTCGTTACTCAATTTATCTTCTGAAACATTAAAAATATAGATGACAGGTTTTAAACTTAATAAATTTAACCCTTTTGATACTTTTTTCTCTTCTTCAGTAAGTTTTATCTCCCCTACTGTCTTACCATCATTTAGTTCTTTTAATATTTTCTCAGCAACAGATAGCTTTAACTTAACTTCTTTGGAAGAAACACCACGAGCATCTTTTTTTAACTTAGAAATCAAACCTTCAAGAACTTGAATATCCGCAAGACCAAGTTCTGTATTAATAATTTCTCGATCTGTGTCTGGATCTACTGAACCAGCTCTTGAAACATTTGGATCATCAAAATCACGTAATACATGAGCAATAGCATTTACTTCTCGAATATGACCTAAAAATTCATTTCCAAGTCCTTCTCCTTGAGAAGCTCCTTTAACTAAACCTGCAATATCATAAAACTTAACTACAGCTGGGGTATATTTCTCAGGAGGATTTCTAAAGTCATTTTCAACTACCTTAACCAAAGTTTCTAACCTATT
>JBHPFT010000028.1:0-4592 GCA_042571445.1 Patescibacteria group bacterium | reverse complement strand
CTTACTATCAACTAAGATTTGAGGAATTAAACTTGATGTTCCATAGCTTCCTGCACTAACTCCTGTAGTTGTTAGGGTAACTGCATCTGTATCAAATGCTAAATCTGATCCTAAATTAACATCTAGTACTATTGCTCCTGCACTTCCACCTCCAATCATTCCTGATCCTGCTGTAACGGATGTTGTTGCATAAGAAGAAACATTGGTGTCATCTAAAAGAGTTCCTGTACGCCCATCTAAGAGATTTATTTCAGTTGCTGTGGCTGTAACCCCATCTAAAATACTCAGTTCAGATCCACTTGCTAGCACTTCCTGGCCATTAATATAAAGGGTATTTGTGTTGAGATTTCCTTCAATATCTACAAGATAATCTGGGCTTGTTGTTCCAATACCAACTCTTCCAGAGTCAGACAAATAGAAAAAGTCAGTACCATTATCTTGTACTCTAAAGTCCCCAATAGTTGATAGATTCCAGATCATATCATAAGCTGCTTGAGTGATAGTTGTTACCTCAGATAAAGTTCCTCCAAGATGTACATCATTAGTTGTTCTTGTGAGCCCATTTGTGAAGGTAAGAGGGGACTCATATGTTCCCGAGATATCAATGTTAGCAATATTAGTGACTCTTCCCTTTGCATCTACAAGAATTTGTGGAATTATTGATGTTGAACCGTAGGATCCTGCAGATACACCACTGTTAGCTAGAGTTAGAGTTCCATCAGCTGCCAAAGTCGCATCTCCACCTAAGGTCACAAATGACGGGGCTGAGGAAGCTGCACCAACTAGTAGTTGGCCGGGAAGAGGGGCTGCAGTAGTTCCTAGAGCAGATGTGTCATTTCCATAAAGAACTCCATATAAGGTATTTGAAGTGTTACCTGTTCCTCCGTAAGGCACTGTTATCGGTGCACCTTGCCAGGTTCCTGCAGAGATTATTCCTCCACTCATGGCAACATCTCCAATTAGAGCTGTTCCATTTACCTCTAAATGGTAATTTGGTGTTTGAGTGTTTATGCCAACGTAAGCATCTAGAAAATTAATTTGATCTGGGGTTTGATCATCAAATTCTATTCTCCCTGCAGCACCACCCAAACCAAGCCAATCGTCATCTGCTGTAGCGTCGGCAAAAGCAATTCCACTAATTATTGAACCTACTTGTGTGATATCACCAGCACCACCAACTCCTGCTACTTCTTTCCACTCTAAGATATTTCCATCTTGCCAAGTAAGTACATAGTCAGGGACACCTGTTGAAGCGGGTAGGGTATACATAAGATCATCAACTAATGATTCAGGGCCTCTAAACCCTGTATAGTTTGTTCCATTTGATGCAAGTTCTAAAAATCTAAGCTCAGAGGTCTCGTCTTCCTCTGTTCCATAAGGGTCCAGTTGAATAGCTGCTGCTGTAGTAGGGGATAAATGTAGTAGACTGTCTGGAGCAGTTGTTCCCAGACCAATATTTGCTCCTAAGAAGCTAATTATGTCAGTAGAACTGTCATAGAACTCTAATCTTCCTGCTGTGGAACCCAAACCAAACCAGTCTCCACTAGCTGAGGAATCTGAGAAAGCGGCACCTAATGTCACTGATCCAACCGATGTAATACTACCCACACCTCCAGATGTCAAATCCTGCCAGGTGGATCCGTCATAGTAATACATACTTGATCCATCGGCATATATGTCACCAGTGTTGGGACCTACTGGTGCAGATCCTGATCTTAATCTTAATGATGCTGCAGCTGAGGTTGCTCCAATAATATCTAGATAGGCAGTAGGGGAGGATGTTCCTATTCCCAATCTGTTTAGAGTATCATCCCAGAATAGATTATCTATATCTTGAGTAATCTTAGTACCATCTCCAAACATTACTCCTCCTGCTGTTACTGTTGTACCATCAAGATAATTAAGCTCATCTGTAGTTGTGGTTAAGCCACTTAGAATGTTTATTTCCGCAGCAACAGCCTCTATTGCCGTACCATCAATAGACCACGTTCCAGTAAAATCCCAGTCCCCATCATACTCAATATCACTAGTTAGATTAGCTGCATCAATTACTCCGTCTGCAATAACTGTGTCTAATAAACCAGTACTTGTTACCTCACCATCTATATCTAATGCTGCCTCAAGTGTATCTTCAGTAGTGTCATCTATTGCTAGGAGATTGTTCATAGTACCCACACCTGTGAATGTAAGAGTAGGTGTGTTTACACCCCCAGAAAGAGTAGATAAGCCAGTGACTGTCAGTGTGTCTTCTACTGTTACTGGTGCCGTAAAGAAGCTAGGAATATTTATATTGTAGACAAAGTCTGACACTCTAGCCCTTGCAGCAAGTACGTTACTTTGAATGTTACTAAGAACACTATCTTTTCCCTTGTTCGAGGATATCTTTCCTAGTATATCGTTTAAATTAGGTCCTGATAACAGTATTGTTGCCACTGTAGCAACTAGTGACATAGCTACTATTACAGGCGCTAATTTAATAGTGGGGAGCTTGAATTCTTTTCTCACACTGGTTTTTACTAGTTTTTCTAAGCTTTTGGGCGTTATTTTTTCTGGTGTGTAAGTAGGTACTTTAACAGTTCTTTGGATCTGTACTTTCTGTATTTTCTTCTTTTCTTGAGCGTGTTTTTTACTAGATTTCTTATCCTGTAGTGTTGATTTAAGAAGGTTAATATCGGACAGTTTGAACACACGATAGTTATTTTTTGGAAGTCTCTCTGATGTTATTAATCCTTCTGATTCGAACCTTCGAAGGGTAGAGGGAGAGGTTCCCAACACCTGTGCTGCCTGTGAAACTCTAAGATAATTAGATTTATGAAAATCATGATAGTTGTTAGAATCTTTTTTTGTATCTTTTTGGGCAGGCAGATCCATGTTAAAAACCTTGTTAAAGCTTGAAATGACAGTGTTTAATAAGGTTAATATAATTTTATTATAAAGTTTGGGTATCTGTCAAGGCTTTTTTCCTTAGTTGAAGGCATTTACTAAGGTTTCGGAAAGTATGTTTACTCATATTTATTTTGCAGCAATGAACAATGTCAGTAATATGCTTAGTGAATACATTTTTGAATACTCTAAATAACCACTTAACAATTGGTTTTACAGACTAAAGTAGTCACTCTAATTTAGTATCTGATAGTATATAACCTGCGCAGATAACTAAAGAATTAAACTGAGTATAAGTTGATCACTAGTACTACTCAATACCTTAAAGTTTGTTAGACTGGCGTTTTAAAGCGAGCTTCTAAAAACACTAAAAATAGTGATATTTAGACATCTAAGCATATAACAACAGATTTATAGGTATTTTTAGCTCTTTCTATAGGATTTGCTAGGTCGCTTTTCATAAATTGGTTAAGATTATGTATATTATCCAATTCAACCTTAATTTTTTGAATATATTTATGAGCTTTTTTGAGCATGGGATCTTTCGTAGGAAATCGTAATATCTTGCGTTTTGTGGTGTATATGTGCTGCAGCTACTCCTACAAAAAAACTTTGCTATTTATTGTAATTAAAGCCTTTGAGAAGGTTTAATAAGTTAAATATGTGGTTTCCTACGCAGAATTTATAGTGCTTTGGAAACGCTTTAGGTAAGCGTATAGTCTTATTTTTCAATATTCCAGTGCCCTGTAGTGTTGTAATACATTTACCTATAGTAACTCTATGTGGGGTACGTAGCATACTTAGAGCTGGCCCTAGCTGTCTCGTATTAAATAATGTATGTCGAGAGCTAGTCTGTGAATGAAACCTCAAATCTAGGAACAAGTTCTACGAGTACTGATAAGATCATAAATTTATTTTCTTGATCTCTTACTTTTCTTAGCAGTCCTCTCTCCCTGTTTGCTTTAAGGCTTTTTCGATTGATTTTTAAGGGGTTAGGAGAGTAGTCAGGTTATTATTGACTACGTATATTTTTTAAACTAACCTTATATTGATGTCTAAGAAGTTAATTAAAATACTTTTACTCTTATTAGCTCCTTTTTTAGTGGTTTCTAGGGCCTACGGTGTGTCCTACGACACTGCAGTATCTATTCCTTTTCCTGATGGCGTTGGGACAGGGGGAGATATTGTGAGCTACAGTGGGGGTGAGTATGCTCTTTCAGCTACACCTTATGATCCTACGATGGTAGGGGTTATTGTTATAGACCCTGAGGTAGCTTTAGAGGATAGAAACCTAACGACGTCACAGTATATATCCTCTTATGGAGAAGTTCTTGTAAATGTTAAGGGAGAGGTAGGAGAAGGAGATTATATGACAAGTTCTGACACGCCTGGTGTTGGCATGAGGGCAGAGGAAAGCGGTGCGATATTAGGAACTGCTCTTGAAGAGTTTGTACCTGCAAATAGTGATGATATAGGACAGATTTACGTATTATTAGGTATAAAAACAGGATTTGGTGGTAAAACGTTAAGTAAGAACCTCTTTGACACCCTTAAGAATAGTATAGCGTCACCTTTTATGACACCTATTGAAGCGTTAAGATATTTACTTGCTATCGCTGTCGTGTTCGCCTCTTTCGTGATTGGGTTTGGTAATTTCGGAAAAATCACTGGTTCTAGTGTTGAAGCATTAGGTCGTAATCCTTTGGCCC
>JBHPFT010000027.1:0-4818 GCA_042571445.1 Patescibacteria group bacterium | reverse complement strand
CCAACACATAGGCTCTAATAAGAGAGATACTATTGTTATTATGGTTTTATTTATAGCAATTGTGTCTTTTATTGGTTGGTTTGTTGGCGAATACTTTTTTTATGATGGAGGAATCCCAACCATGGGACTTGCTTTTTTTATTTCTGGAATCTCAAGTTTTGTTTCCTACTACAATTCAGATAAGTTAGTACTAGCTATATCACAGGCTAAAGAAGTAAAGTTTGAAGAGGCTCCTCATCTTCATAAGCTTGTAGAAAATATGTCTATTGCCTCAGGTATCCTAAAACCAAAGATCTATATTATTAGCGATTCTGCGATGAACGCATTTGCTACAGGGAGAAATCCAGAACATGGGGTAATTTGTTTTACTAGTGGGATTGTGGAAGGTTTAGAAAAAAGAGAGCTAGAAGGTGTAGTAGCTCATGAGATGAGTCATATTGGTAACTATGATACAAGACTCATGTCTATAGTTTGTGTACTTGTTGGAAGTATTACACTCTTATCAGATTGGTTCACAAGAGGTGCTTTTTATAGAGGAAGAGGTAGAAGAAAATCAGACTCATCTGCATCTGGAATTATCTTCTTGATAGGTATTATCTTTTTAATATTAAGTCCCATTATTGCTACTTTAATAAAACTAGCTGTTAGTAGAAAAAGAGAGTTTCTAGCAGATTCTACAGCGGCACTAATTACTAGGTATCCAAAAGGTTTAGCAAATGCTTTAAAAAAGCTTGGTGCCGATAGAGAAGTGTTAGAGGTAGCAACTGGAGCTACTGCACACTTATACATTGATGATCCTGTGTCAGGAAGAGTTGGGAGTAAACTAGCTAATCTTTTTAATACACACCCTCCTATAGAAGAAAGAATCAAGAGACTAGAGTCTATGTGAGGAGTAGCTTTCTTAGTTCCTCTACGCTTCCAAAAGTATGAACTTGCCAGTTGAACAGCTCTCTAGCAGCAGAAGTGTTTTCTGGAAAGTCATCAATGAAAAATATCTCATCACCTGAAGCTTTGAGAATACTTTCCACGTACCTATATGATTCTGGTTCAGGTTTTAAAAAACCTTTTGAGGAAGACTTTATAATCGTTTCAAATATTTTGGGATTTTCAGATTCACTTTTTTTATGAACAATTGAGTAATTGGTGGTTATTGCGTTTGTAAAAATAGCTAGTTTGTACCCGGCCTTTCTAAGATTCTTAGCTAAATTCCATGCATCTGGATCTATTTTGCCGCTTTTTATTAAAACACCTGTGACATCAAATACTATCCAAGTTGGTTTTCTCATTCTTTTAGTATTATAGCTTTATCTTTAAAAGAGAAGCAAAATCTGTTTAAATTAATTGTAGTTATGGGTAAAAACATAATTTCTAAAGAAGAAGTTAAAAAGATAGCTGATCTTTCTAATCTTGATGTATCAGGAGAAGAAGAAAAGTTTAGTGAACTGTTAAGTGACACCATTTCTTATGTAGAGATTCTTAATGAATTAGATACTTCTAATATTAAAGAAACATATCAGGTAACTGGTCTAACTAATATTTTCCAAAAAGGATCTGAGAATAAAACTACTTTAACTAGGGAAGAAGCCTTAGAGAATGCAGATATGGAAGAAAGAGGATTATTTGTTACAGATCCTGTATTTGATAGATGAAAGAATTACATAAATTAACAATTACAGACGCTATAAAGGGTTTAAAGAATGGTGATTTTAGTTCCTTAGATCTAGTTAATGCTTGTTTGGAGAGAATTGATGCAGTTGATAATGATGTGAAAGCATTTGTTTCAGTGATTTCAGATGTGGCTATGGAGAAAGCAAGAAGTGCGGATAGAGAGATAACTGACAAGGGAGAAAAGGCATTTGATAAAAAGCCATTACTTGGTATTCCTTATGCCTGTAAAGATAACTTTAGTACTAAAGGTATTAAAACTACTGCAAGTAGTAATGTGTTAAAAGATTATACACCTCCCTTTGACTCTACCGTTACGAGAAGATTAAATGATGCAGGAGCTATTCTACTTGGAAAAACGAACATGGATGCTTTTGCACATGGTTCTTCTACAGAGACATCTGATTTCTTTGAAACCAAAAATCCCTGGAATTTAAATAAAGTACCTGGAGGATCCTCTGGTGGTTCTGCTGCAGCTGTTGCTTCTGATATGTGTATCTTTGCCATGGGAAGTGAGACAGCAGGTAGTGTAAGAGGTCCTGCTGCGTGGTGTGGGACAACTGGACTTAAGCCCTCATATGGAAGAGTAAGTAGATACGGAGTTATTGCTATGGCAAGCTCTACAGATAGCCCAGGACCACTAACTAAGTCTGTAGATGATGCAGCTCTTGTTCTATCTGTAATTGCTGGAAAAGACCCTCTAGATGCTACAAGCTCTCCTGATAATACATCAGACTACCTCTCAGATTTAAATAAGTTTGATCTTAAAGGTATAAAGATTGGTAAACCAAAATCATATTTTGAGATGGATTTAGAGTATGGGACTAGACACAGGGTTGAAGAAGCTTGTGATGTGTTTGAAAAGCTTGGTGCAGAAATAGTAGAGATGGATTTACTTAGTCCCAAGTACTCCATCGCAGTGTATACAATCCTTCAGAGAAGTGAAGTTTCATCTAATTTAGCAAGATTTGATGGAATTAGGTACGGAAGTGACAGAACTCACTTTGGATTTGAAGCTAAAAAGAGAATGATGCTTGGTTCCTATGCCTTATCTTCTGGTTACTACGATGCATACTATGCTAAAGCTCAGAAAGTTAGAACTCTAATAGTTAATGATTTTAATAAAGCATTTGAGAGCGTTGATCTACTTATTGCTCCTTCTATGCCATGTATAGCTATGGATCTTGGAGAGAGTGAGAAATCCTCTATGTTCGGAGAACTCATGGATGTACTTACTGAGCCTAGCTCAATTGCAGGTATTTGTGGTATCTCAATTCCTGTTGGTATTGCAGATAATATGCCTGTTGGAGCAATGCTTATGGGAAATATGAATGAGGAGGCTAAGATCTTAGGAGCAGCTAAGATATTTCAAAATTCTACTGATTTTCACTTAGAAAGGCCTAAATTATGAATATATTTAATCTATTTGGAAAGAAAAAATTACCAAGAAGTATATCTCAGACAACTGAAGAGATGATTCAAAGAGACTGGAAACAGATTGATATATTACTTGCTGGAAAGTCTCCTTCTCAATTAAGACAGGCACTAATCACTGCAGATAAAACACTAGATAATGCTCTGAGAGATTTAGTCAATGGGGAAACATTAGGAGAAAGATTAAAGTTATCTGATACTAGGTTTGATAAACATTTCTATGACGAGATTTGGAAAGCACATAAAATAAGAAATACTCTAGTACATGAGTCTGGATTTGAACCTCCTCACTTTGTTGTTACAGAGGCCGTTCAAACCTTAAGAAGAGCTGTACAAAGTTTAGGAGTTAGAATTTGAAGAAAGTATTAATCACAGGCGGTGCTCAGGGATTGGGCAAAGAGATAGCTGAACAACTAAAAGAAGATTACGAAGTTGTTGTATTAGATATTGAAAAGTGTGAGCTTGATGGTGTTACCTGCCATATCTGTGATATTACCGATATAGGACAACTACAAAAAATTGTGTCTGAGATAGGAGAAGTAGATATATTGATAAATAATGCTGGAGTATATATCTCAGGAGAGCTTACTGATAATGACTACAACGATATTGCCAAAGTTATGTTTGTTAATGCCCTGGGAACTATAAATACTACAAAAGCAGTATTACCACAGATGAAGGAAAGAAAGTCAGGTAAGATTGTGTTTGTTAACTCAATCAGAGGAGTAGAGGCTAGGGAAGAACGAAGTGTTTACTGTGCGAGTAAGTGGGCAGTGACTGGATTTTTAAAATCGTTAAGAAAAGAGGTAGAGAAGTATGATATTGAGGTAATTGGTCTTTACCCAGGTCTGATGAAGACAAATCTATTTGAAAATGCTGGGGTTAAAAGAGACATGAGTGAGGCCATGGATCCAAAAGAGGTGGCTGAAATATGTAAAAAAGCTATAGAGGATGGGGATTTAGTTATGGAAGATATAGTTTTTAGAAAGTTACACTACTAAATATGAAATTAGTATTAGGTTTAGAAATACATTTGCATTTAAATACAAAAATAAAGATGTTTTGTGGGTGTTCCTCAGACATTTGGGGAAAAGATCCTAATACATCTACATGCCCCACATGTCTAGGTCTTCCCGGAGCACTACCTGTTCCTAATGAAGAGGCAGTCAGAAAGACTCAGTTACTTGGGTTAGCTTTAGGGTGCACAATAAATAACAATAGTAGATTTGATAGAAAACACTACTTTTATCCAGATCTTCCAAAGGGATACCAGATTAGTCAGTACAAACAACCCTTATGTGTTGGGGGAGAGCTAAAACTAGACTCAGGGATAGTAGCAAAGATAGAGCGAGTTCATCTAGAAGAAGATGTTGCTAAATCTTTTCATGAAAAGGATAAAACTCTACTTGATTTTAATAAATCAGGAGTACCACTTGTAGAGATAGTTAGTGAGCCCTGTTTCACCAATGTTAAAGATGCCGTTGACTACTCTAAAAAGATACAAAGAATAGTTAGAGCTATTGGAGTTGGAGATGTAGATATGGAAAAAGGACAGATGAGGCTTGAAGCAAATATCTCACTTAGAACACAAGATATGGAAGAAAAAGGAGAACTCCACCCATATAAGGTAGAGATAAAAAATATTAACTCATTTAGATTTATGGAAAAAGCAGTAGGAGAAAGATTAAAGTTATCTGATACTAGGTTTGATAAACATTT
>JBHPFT010000026.1:0-5135 GCA_042571445.1 Patescibacteria group bacterium | reverse complement strand
GTGCTGAAGAATCAAAAGTTGTTAACAGCGATTATCTAAAGTATGTACTTAGTCTTCCACTATTTGCACTTGCTGGATACCTTGGGTTCCTATCATACAAGAACTATGCAGCTGAGTACTATATGAGACAATCCATTATTGCTACTCTATTAAACGACGGTGGTAATGCCTATAACTTCCAAGCACTGGCAATAAATAACAGCCCAAAAAGAGACTATTATTCCAAGTGTCGTTAACGCCTCAAACACCCCGTTGAATGGGAGATTGAATTGGATATTCCAGAAAGGAGAGTTATTAAGAATTAGTGGTCTATATCTTGCAAAGTTAATGTAGAAAGTTCCAGGTCCTGTTGCAAGTAAAGGAAAGTCTCTGATTGTTGATGTTGACACTGCCCAGGTCTCTTTAAGAGATAGTGCTAAGTCTGATCTAAAGTTGGGGTTAACAATAAACCTTTTTGTTGTTGGGACAAGTACCAAAGCTAACATTAAGGCCATAATAAGACCTAAGGCCCCCAGTTCTGATTTTCTTTGCATAATTATTGATCTGTTGTATAGGGCACTGAGTACTAAGCCTACTATTACAATGACCCAACCTACTGGCTTTCCAGTTATTGCTACGAAGAAAAAGTTAATCATAACTAAATTAATTAGCATCAATCTTTTACCAAGATCTTTTTCGCTAAGAATAAATGAGAAAGCAAGAGTTACTGCCAAGGCTGCCAAAAGTATAGAATCATTTACTGAGCCTGTAAGAGTGAAGTAGTTTCTTAGAAAATCTGCTTTTCCTAAAGTTATGTTGTAGTAACTAAGAATTGCAATAACAGATGAGATAGTTGAACCTATTAGAAGTGCAAAAAGTGAATTTTTAATAGTTTTTATACCCTTCAAAAGTGGTGTTGCAATATAAAAGAAGGCAACAAATGCTAAGAAAGCAAAAAGTCCAAGCCATCTACCAGGGCTTCCATAAATACTGTCTGCTTTACTTACTGAAAAAATGGCGGCTAGAATGGCCACTACGCTTAGTGCAAGTAAAGATCTATCTACAGGAGACTTGGCGATCTCAATTTTATCTCCTGTCATGATTTTAAGACCCCAGATGACTATCAAAAAGAGAGTCACAAATACTATCAGAGCTAGTTTATTGAACGAAAAGAACTCTGTAGTGAAGGGGAGAAAGAAAATTGGTACTAAGAAAGCGGTCAATAGGGGAACAAATCTTGCGATTTTATTTATTATAGTTTTTAAATTGTTAGTAGGTTGCATAATCCAAGTGTGAAGTATGTGAAAAGGGTTGTCAAGGGGTATTTTCTCGTAACGGGAAAACTACTATATAGATGTTATTGAGAGGTCCACCAGTTGAATTCGATATTTTCATATACTGGAGCATCTAGTTCCACAAGGAACCCTTCCCCATCTCTTATCTGTGACACCCAAAACCTTGTAGCAGGTGAGTAATTTTGAATAAATGTAACATAAACCTTAAAACTTCTCTTAATTTCGCTGCTTTTTACAAATACTTTAGTTTGATTTTTGGGTATAAAAGCTACTCCACTGTTAAGAATTTGTTTTGGGGCTTCAGATTCGGGGGAAGTTACAAGATTAGTTTTTTGTTTTCCGAGTCTAATTACTCCAAGTTCACTTGCCAGTATTAAAGCAACAACCACTAGTGTTGCATATATCGCAGTTTGTTTTCTGGTTTCTGGAGATGAAAATGCATTTCTAATACCCTGGATCTTATTCTGGAGTTTTAGTTTTTTAGTGATCTCTTCATTTGAGTTGCCTCTCGATTTAAGGGTCTCAATATTTATTAGTCTTCCAAGTGCCCAATTTGGATAGTGTCCTATGATGTTACCTTTTTTACCTGCTCTTCGAACCATATGTGGAAGCCAGCCTATCTTTGTATAGTATCTTAGTCTGTTATATGGATCACCCGACCCAAAGTTAACACCCTTTCTCTTAGCACTTGATATTAATTTGTCGATATTGATAAATTCATCCATCAATCAAAAGTTTGGGCAGTTGAAATCTGCATATATTATAACAGCCCCTGGAGGGAATTACATCTATTTTCATACTTCTATTTAAAATAGAAGATAGTAGATTGTAAATACTTTTTCAAGTGTTAGTTTTATATAGTGTTTGGTGAGATAACGATAGAAGAAAGTAAGTATCCAACATTATTGAGAAAAATCCCGGATCCACCGAAGGCCCTCTATTATAAAGGGAGCCTGGATCCGGAGATTTTTGACACTTGTCTAGCAGTAGTTGGGAGTAGGCGAGTAAGTTCATATGGAAAAAAGGCAATAAAACACATTTTTTCTACACTTTCTAAAAACATAACAATAGTATCTGGATTTATGAGAGGGGTTGATGCAGAGGCTCACAAAGAAGCACTGAGGTTAGGGCTCAAAACAATAGCGGTAATGCCCTGTGGTATTGATCAAGTATACCCAGAGAGTCAGGAAGATTTGTATGAAGAAATAGTTAACTCATGTTTAATTCTTTCTGAGTATAAAGGTAGCCTCGAGCCAAAACCTTGGACACACCCAAAAAGAAATAGAATAGTTGCAGGCTTGAGTTGGGCAACTTTAGTTATTGAATCCAAATTAGATAGCGGTTCACTAATTACAGCAAATTTGGCCCACTCATATGGAAGGAGTGTTTTTGTGGTCCCAGGGAGTATCTTTGATGAGAACTCAGAAGGTAACATTTATATAAATAATGCATATGCTAAAGGTATACGTTCTGGTCTTCAAATCAACAAATACTTCGATAGAAATAATGATAAAAATAGTGTGTTGGACTATCAAAACAATCCCATTTTATATACTCTAAAATCTGGTTAGATATTCAAAGATTTGTGACATACCTCTTCATCAAATGTCTAAATTCTAATGTGTCTTGTAAAGTACTTGAATTGTTGCAACTTATATTGTATATATTGGCCATGAAATTAGAGAAGGTCTCTAAAGCACTGTCCGACCAAAACAGGTTAAAAATTTTACAGTTCCTAAGTGACGGTCAGAGGAACGTAAGCCAGGTAGCAGACAGGCTGAACGTGGAAGAGAATCTTGCATCTCACCACTTGAGAGTTCTAGCAGCTCTCGGCTTTCTCAAAAATGACAAGAGGGGAAGGGAAGTCTATTACAGACTGAACGAAACCAGACTGGTGTCTCTACTTAGGGATCTCAGAAAGAATCCCAGGTTCAAAGATATCCTGGTGCAGTCCCTTAAGGATTAACCTTAACTAAATCCAAACCATTTTCAAAGGTTAGGTGATACTTTTACCCCTGTGTATCAACATTCTTCTGCGGGAATAATGCGGGAATAATGTATTCTAACTATTGTAGAGAATGCTATCTTTAAATTTTCCTTAGCTCTGTTTTTATACTTATGTGGGTAGAATTTTAGATATTATTTCCAAGAATTTAGTAATTTCTTTGTGTGTATCTTTTATGCTTGGTTGTCTTGTAACTTACCTCGCGATAGGGCAGAGGATAGATAGCGGATGTGAAGTAGTTTTTTCTGGTGATAGTGACTTAGATGGAAAAGTAGTAGTAGATATCTCAGGAGCTGTTCAAGATCCAGGTATATACAAAGTGAACTCTAACTTAAGAGTAGGGGAGCTTGTCGATATTGCTGGAGGATTTAATACAAATGCATCTGCAATTTGGATCTCAAAAAGCTTAAACCTCGCTCAAGAGGTCTCTGATGCACAAAAGCTTTATATTCCTTTCGAGTGGGATACACATGTTGAAGAAAGCTACAATGTTATACCTCTAAAATCATCAGGAACAAGCATACCTACCAGTACTGGAAACACCGGTACTAAAGTAAATGGTGCCAGTGTGGGAGATTTAGATGAGTTACCTGGAATAGGCCCAGTTAATGCCCAAAAGATTGTAGATAATAGACCCTATTCTAATCTCGAAGAGTTTAAAGAAAAGTCTGGATTAAGTGAGTCTGTTGTAGAAAAGATTGAGGATTTAATTTCCTTCTGAAATGAAGTTTTACCTGCCCCTGATAATATTATGTTTACTAGTTTGTATGAGAGTTTACCTAAATTGCTTCAACGGACAAGTATGTAATGAAAAGAAAGAGACTCAGATACTTAATCAAGATAAATTTTTTGGTAAGTTAATTTCAGAAATAAGAATCAAATCTACAAAGCTTGCTCGTAAGAATTTTCCTAGTCCACACAGCGAACTACTGCTTGGAATGGTAATTGGTATTAATGATATTGATAAGGTTCCTAGTTTTGAAAAAGCTTTAAAGGAAAGCGGAACGATTCATGTAGTAGTAGTATCGGGGTTTAATATTAGCTTAGTATTTGGCTTGGTTATAGGAATGCTGGGGTCTAGATACAAGCTAAAAAACCTAATTATTGCTCAAGCCAGCACACTTTTTTATGCATTTCTGAGTGGGTTTGAGCCCCCTGTTGTTAGAGCTTGGGTAATGGGGTCAATAGCTGCATGGGCCAAGTACTACGGAAGGTCAGTAGATGGATTTAGACTTTTAATGTTTAGTGGACTGTTAATGGTGCTCATTGACCCATACTTTCTGTTTAGTCTTAGTTTTCAGCTTAGTTTTCTTGCTACTCTTGGACTCATACTATATGGAGAATTTTTCTCAAAGACTCTTTCTAAGGTTTCTAAGTCAGTTTTGTTTGAAGATTTAGGAGCAACATTATCTGCTCAGGTTACTGTATGGCCACTTATCTCTTTCCATTTTGGTACTGTGAGTCTTGTAAGCCCTCTTGTTAATATGTTGAGTCTGTGGACAGTTCCGATTTCCACAATTTTGGGTACACTTTTTATACTTTTAGGCACTTTATCGCGATTTCTAGGCAAAATAATAGCTATTTTAATGTATCCATTTTTAGATGTTTTCGTGCGCTTAAATGTATTTTTTAGCCAGTTTCTATTTTCTAGTAGGGGAATACAGGTAGATCTAATAAAAATGTCTGTCTACTACCTTTTTGTGGCTTTGTGGGCCATATCCTTGGCTAGAAGAAGAGAGAAAAAATATGAAAATAAGTAACATAGTGTTGTTTATAACTGTTTACTACTTAATCTTTCTAATTTTCTTCAGAAAAAACTTTTTACAAAGAAACTTTAGTATTGAGATCTTTGATGT
>JBHPFT010000025.1:0-5219 GCA_042571445.1 Patescibacteria group bacterium | reverse complement strand
ATATAAATACGAAGGAGTTGAGATGATCCTCTAATCGTAGATTTCCTAGGAAAAGAGATAAAAGACCTGAAAGTATTTTATGTTACAGAGGATGGAGATAAAAACCTAAGAAAGGTAGTCTCTGAGTAGCTTTCCCCATCTGTTTTCCATATATTTAGATATCCTTCCCTTTCCGATAGCGTTATACCAGTAAACATCATGATACAAACGAGAAGCTATGTATGACCATGGGGTAATAATGGTTTGAAGAAGTATCTTTTCTAACCAAAGGGGCATCTTGTGATAGATAAGTTTCTGACCTTTAGAAGCTAGAGTATCTCCAGAATCAAACTCATAACTTGGTATATCCTTAAGACCTTCTATCTGTATTTTCTTAGGATCATTTTCACCAAGACCAAGTTTCTTACCAACACCAAGATACTTAATCTGTAAAGGATCAATACCAATAATATTTGCTGCTGTTGAATCCAAAGCTACCTCATCTTCACTAGCAAGTAGAAGTCCTGTATCTTCCCACTCCATACATCTTGGTCCAGGACCATGTCCCAAGACACTACCATCCATAACACCAAGTATCTGAGGATGAAGTTCTTTTTGAATTTGAAGTAAATCAATAATAGCTTCATGGATAAATCTATGTGCCCAGTGTCGTTTAGTAGTTAACATTCCAAAGTAGTTCTTTATAGCCCCCGTTGTTTTAGTGAATACATGGGTTTTAAGGGTACACAATGTAATAAGTGGTTTATTAAAGATAATCTCGGGTAAAAGTATCCCATCTGGAAATATCTGATCTAAAACTAACATCTTAGATTTAGCCTTATACAAGGAATATTTCTCATCAGTAAGGTAGTAAAATTTAACCCCATATTTCTCACAAACCTTACCCCAACCATGATTTTGTGCCCCTTTTTGAACATTAGTAACCACAGTACGGTTTTCCACAGGAATGATGTTTTGTGGAGAAAATCCGAGGGCTAGAAGACCTTTTATTGTTCCTTCTAACTGCCAGGGAGGAGACGAGCACGCTGGATAAAACTTACTCCAGGAAAGATTAACCTTGATTATAATGGGCTGATCTTTTTTAACAGGACAAGACTTTTTAATTAACTCTTCATACTTAGAAATAACATCTTGAGGAGTAATTTTCTCAATATAAACTTTAGACATACGTGAATAATTGTACCGTACTTCAAGAAAAATCCTACATCAGGTAAAGGTATATGGTGAAATTATATCAGGGTATAATTCAGGTGTGACAGTAGATATATACATAGATAAACAGAAATCCCTAAATAAAAAAATACTAAAAAGATTAAGAAAACTAATTAAAAAGACAGTTCCTGGAATAACAGAAGAGATAAAGATGGGGGTTCCTTGGTACGAGGGAAAGTACTATCTAGTTTCACTAAAAGATCACGTAAATATGGGTTTTGCTTTCAACAAAATGTTAGAAAAATATAAAGATACGCTGGAAGGAAAGGGAAAGTACATGAGACACATAAAGTTTTTCTCTGAAGAAGATATTAAAGAAAAGGAACTAGTTGCACTAATTAAGGCAACAAAGAAAGGTTATGTAAATCCCCATCCAAAGAAATAGTGCTTAGAAAAACTAATTTTGTTCCCCAACCCAATATATATTGACAACTGTATCCCCATATTCATTTCTAATCTTATGAATAGTACTCTTATTCTTATACTGAGGAAACTTATAATCTTTTGCTAAGGAGTAGGGTCTTTTAATACCTACACCATAGAAGCTTCCCCCGGTCACAACCTCTGTATCCATATATATTCTGGCTATTCCCTTATCTTCATTTGTGTAGTAACCATAGATTTCTCCCCTTTCTACATTCTGAGTATTAACAAAGTCATTTATCTCTTTCCAATACCTTTTGTGCGGAAAGCCTGTCTTAGAACGTAACCTGTCTTCATGTGTTATTTCTGGAGTTTTAAAAAAAAGTATCCTCTCTTGTTCCATAGGATATTCCTTCTTATGATCTACGTAAATTAAGTAGCTTTGTAGATACAGGAAGGAAAAAGATAAAACCAAGAAAATACGAGAATACTTTTTAACTCTAGAATTCTTATGAAAAATCAAATAGTTGTATGTGTAGGCAACTAGAATAATTAAAGGAATAAAGATGTGATAGAAGTGCAAACCAGAATAATTAATGAAAACCCTGAAGATTAGTAACGTTGATAAAAACCAAATACTAAATATTTTAAACTTTCTAGAAAGATAAGTTCCAAACACACCAAAACCTAAATACAAAGGTAGAGTTAAAAAAGGATTATATAAAAGAAACTGTTTTATATCTTTCCTAACAAAAAAAGATTTACCTAAGCCAAAAGTATGCTCTGCATAAGAAACATTCTGTGGATTTCCAATAAGACGAGTAAAATATGGAACAAAGAAAGGAAGCAGAATTGCTGCCAGTAGAGCTAAGTTGGCTAAACCAACTCCTACCTTAAATATTGTAGAAAAATTAGTCTTTTTAAGAAAGTTGGTCAGAATATACAGAATTGGAAAAAGCATGAAACCAACAAACCAATGAGCGTAGAATGCAAGAGAAAAGAGAAAAGTACCCAACAATGTGTTTATAGCGACACTCTTTTTTGTTATGTTGTCTTCCAGTAAACCTGCAAAGTAGTATATGGAACTAAATCCAAAGAAAAATACTAGACTTTGGTATTGAGCTATACGTCCGTAACCAACGACTAACCCATTAATACTGAATAAAAATGCTGAGAAAAGGGCTATGTTCGCATTTTTACTTAAGCGTAAAACCATATAGTAAAAGGTAAAAACTGAAGCTATTGAAAACAAAGCAAATGGAATACGCTCTGCAAGTTCATTATCATAACTACCAACGATATTGTATGGAATAGCAGTTACTAGAATTTGAAGAGGTCCCTTGTGCTGATTTAATAAATATTCATGCGGTGTAAGATGTGTTAGGTTCTGACCATCTTTGTATAAAAAAGCAGTTACCTCATCTTGGATATAATCAGAATAGCCTAAGTTTATTAAACGTAGGCTGATGGTAACAAGAAATAAAACTAATAATAGAAGTTTGTCCTTTTTCATACAACTATTCTATGAATATACTTCACAAATTAATTATATCAAGTTGGAATATGTGAAAATCTGTTTGGGAAAGAAAGTTACGAACATAAGGAATCAACTATCTTTCTAATAAATTTCTCTGGTTTCAAAAAAAACCAGCAATGACTCCCATCAATCTTTTCCACTCTCAAATTAGTAACTCTTTGGCTTTCAATAGCTGAGTTTATATCAGCAAAGAACTCATCTTTTCCTGCTAGAAATAGTGTCGTGTCTATAGGTGAGCTACTAGAAAAGTCTGCATCCTGCCCAAAGTCAACAGATGCTTCGCGAAGAAACTGTATTGGATGTCTTAAAAAATAGCCGAAACCATCCTTTAACCAGAGAATGCTGGTTCTTATTCCCCTTATACTAAACATATTATTAGCCATTAGTTTTGGAAAACCTTTCAAAAGCCTCATTCCTACATATTTTAGGATTGTTGGATCAAAAGTTGTACTAAAAAGCAGCATCTTATTAGGTTTATTTTTTATACTTTTTACAATATATGATGAAAGAAGACCACTACCCGAAATTCCTATTAAGTAGTAGTTTTTAATATTCATCTTTTCTATAAACTCTTCAAAAGCCTGAGAGTAAAATTTCACATGGCCCACAGACTTCGAGAAACGAGACTTACCTTTGTATAAATCAGGGATAATAACATGGAAATCTTTAGAAAGAAGATCACCAAGCTCTCTATATGACTCGCTAGTGATTGATAGGCTTGGTAATAGAACAATACATTCTCCCTCCCCATTTTCGAGATAGTGAAGCTTCTGATGATTTATTTGGACGTAATAACTTTGCATATATAAATATTATTAGAAAAACCTAAGTATTAGTATTTGGCTGAATAATCTGAACCTTGTTACCATCTGGGTCAAGAACACTAAACTCAGTGGCCCAAGACTCTTCAGTTAGCTGCTTTAAAATATTTAAATTAAACTCCTGAGCTTTTTTATACCACTCATTTACACTATCAACTTCAATAAATAATGTTTGTTTTCCAGGAACCTCTCTTTCTTCCACAGCCTTTTTAATACCAAGACGAGATCCATTAGGAAACATGAAAGAAATAAACTTATCACCTGAACGATACTCTATCTCAATACCTAATTTTTTATTATAAAAGTCTTCTACTGCATCTATATCACTTGTATAAAGAACTGCACTATGTAGTTTCATGTCTGAATTATATCAAGTTGGAATGTGGGGGACAGTATTCGGAGAACAAAAAAAGGGACTCACATTAAAAATGCAAGTCCATTTTGACTACCCTACTCCAAAAAAACCTTCTAAGAAATAGTACACTGCTATCCCAAAGGCAACAACAACCATAAAGATCGTGACAGCCTCACTCTTTACGTTCACACCGAAATGCCTTGAAATATATTTCGTTATGAACGTTCCCTTGTATGATTCTTTCGGATTGTGTTTAGTTCTCAACGCCTGTTCAAGTAAGGTTACTGGACAACCTTTGAAAAGTACCTGCGAAAGGGGGGTTATTATGAACATAGCAAAAAAAGCGTAACCCCATATAGATTTCATTTTTCCTAAGATAATTACCACAGGAAAGCCAAATACCATTGTAAATGAAAAAATCCCGTGAGCAAACGCTAAAATATTAGCAATTATTAAGTACATTGTTCTCCTCACATTTTTGTATTTATTAAGTTGAGATTATATATTAAATCTAGGAAAACATCAACGCTATGGGTTGGTATCCCCTATTGTCGACTACTTGGTATGTAAGAGAGCGCTATTTGAGAAGTCCTGTTTCGTAAGCTCTATAAACCATAGCAACAGTTCTAACAGTAACACCCATTATGATAAAATCTTTTAAGTGTTTAACAATATATTAAGATCAATCAAAAAAATTCTATATACTCCTATTCTTCTAGTAAAAGCTAAGCATATTAGTAATGAAATACACAATATTATTTCGGATACAAAGGGACACAACATTTTAGATTTTGGGTGTGGAGACACAGTTCTTACGCAGGAGATTAAAAAAAGATTCTTGTATTCAAAGATAACTCCAATAGATGTCGTCGACACAAGCCTCACAAGTATTAAACCAGAATTATACAATGGAAAACGTATCCCTTACCCA
>JBHPFT010000024.1:0-5421 GCA_042571445.1 Patescibacteria group bacterium | reverse complement strand
TGAGTTATCTTCCACTACCCAGTTATAACCATAGTAGGGGACTCCTAAGATTACTTTATTTGGAGGAAGTTCCGAGAGATGCTCTTTTAGCATCTGTGTAATATTAAAACCAGGCCCAGATATTGGAGATACTGGACCAACTGATTCTGACTCAGGTCTATGAAAGTCATATCCCATGATAAATACACCATCTGCAGCCTTACCTAGTTTTTCTAGCTTTGAACTAATTCTTTGTTTCTCGATAGAATCTGCAAAAGCAGAAACAACAAGATATGAATCTTCATATGTTTTATCAAGTTCTGTATTTAGAAAGCTAGTGAGTTCAACAAATTTATCTTGTTTATCTTCTTCAGTGAATCCTACGTACTCAAAATTAAGATTTACATCAGTTATCTTTTTCTTATCAAGCTCCATTCTTAAGTTATTAAGTAAAGTATCCCAACAACTTCTACAATCCAAGAAGGCATCACTATCCTCGTCAATGTGGGCAATAACGGTAAGAGCAACTCTAACATCTCTTCTTTTGGCTTTTCTGATTAGTTTGGTTAGATCATCATTATTTTCCCAGTTATCTCTAGCAGGCTCTACAATAACAACATCATCTGCATCTGTAGTTGTCTTCATAAAATTTCCATCAGAGTTAAGATAAAGTCCAAAGTAGGCAATATGGGTAATCTTATCTAGTTGTAGATATTCTGACTTTTCTATACTCCAATATGGAAGATATCCATAGATAATTTTCTTAGGTTTTTCTGTCCTCCCAAAGAGTGAAAATATGTTAACTGATCTAGAAAATGGAGTTAAAACATCTTTACCTGCTATTTTTCTTTCTAGAACATAGCCAGCACTACCTAGGGCCAGCACCATTAAGAATATTAAAAGTGTAAGTTTAGTCTCAGGTTTCACTAAGTAATTATAGCAAGGGAGTCTAATGTTAAAATATCTTTGTGATAAGACTTAAAAGAAAGAAAAGATATTGGGTCTTAATTGTCTCAGTAGTAATTCTAATCTTAGGGTCAGGAATTTACCTGTATTTAAGGAAAAATGATATTAAACAAGATACAGAAATTCCCCAATATCAGGAAGAGTCCCCATTTGAATGTTTAAATACTCAAAAGATTGAGTATCTATACTATGCTCATTCAGATCCCTTATGGGAACCAAATAATAAGTTTGGGATATACATTTATGCAGAAGTTAAAGATTTCTTTGAGATTGCTCAAAAACTAGTTAATTCCAAAGGTGGGGAGTGGGGATACGTACTAATTCCATACAATGTTAAAGACTATGATTATGATAAGTGGAGCAGAGTATTTGATCAGTTAAGAAATAAGAAACTTATTCCTGTGGTTCAACTTTGGAATGTAGATGTAGATAAATATGTAGATCAAACAAGAGCAGCAGCGGAATTTCTAAACAGATTTGTATGGCCAATAAAGTATAGGTATGTAAGTGTATATAACGAACCAAACAGTGCTAACTTTTGGTATGGAAACGTTGATCCAGAGGAATACGCAAGAATACTTGATTATTCAATAACAATATTTAAGCAGCAAAACGAGGATTTCTATATGCTAAATGGAGCACTTAATGTTTCTGCTCCAACAAATGCAAATCACATGGATTCGTTCACATTTATGAAGAAAATGGAGGAAGAAGAGCCAGGAATATTTGAAAGATTAGATGGGTGGGCATCCCACCCTTATCCACAACCAAACTTTTCAGGTAACCCAACAGATACAGGAAGATGGAGTATTAGAGCATATGAAGAAGAACTAAGATTTTTAAAAGATGAGCTAGGAGTAGAAAAAGATCTACCCGTATTTATTACAGAAACAGGATGGGCACATGCAGAAGGTGCTGTATATAATCCAAGTTTTCTCCCAGTAAAGAAGGTAGGAGAGTATTTCAGGCAAGCCTATGAAGATGTGTGGTTAAAAGACGATAGAGTTAGAGCAGTAATGCCCTTTACGATTAGATATAATCCACCTTTTGATAACTTTAGTTGGGTTAACTTTGATTATGTTCCTTATTCACATTACGATGTTATAAAAAAGATGGATAAGGAAACTGGAAAACCCCCAGAACTTATCATGGAAACTCTTGAAATATCCTCATGTGACTAGACCTCTAGTATGATATAATTCCCAAGAACTAAAAATATAAGGAGGTGTAAAATGTTCGGTAAAGGAGGACATAACGGCGGCGAAGGCTCCTCACCTGCAAGAAGTATGGACGAGATACTAAAGGTTCTCACCGAAAAAAAGGATGCAGAAGATGCTGGGAAGAAAAACGATTTTATGGTAGTCGAGAAGTGTAAGGAGGAGGCCTGTGACGCATATAAGGTAATCTCTGGGTTGGCAAGAAAAGCTTACGGGCGGGAACTTACGACGTCTCTTATTGAAGAGGCTATTAGGAACGCTTTTGATGGTTTGTATGATGTAAGATTTAATATTAAGCATGAGTCGATTTCTCGAGTTATAGCGCGAGATCCTACAGACCCAACTGAAGGCCCTCTTACAACCAGAATAGGTGAATTTTGGGTTAGAGTAGTAAGTTACCTTCCTGTAGATAATCAGATCATAATAAATATTTACACAGAGTAACATATTACATATTAAATTAAATGTCCGTTTCTTAGAACTTTTGAGAGGCGGATATTTCCTTTTGTTTGATAAAATAACTTAGATGAATAAAAACTCTACTAGTGTAAAGGTAGCAAGTAATACAATTTACCAAATAATAGGTAAAGGAATAAGCATGAGTATTACTATGCTTGCTGTTGTTATTATCACTCGTATTTATGGTAGAGAGGGGTACGGTGCTTTTTCTTTAATGCAGTCATGGCCCGCTCTCTTTTTTATGATTGTAGATTTTGGTGTTAATGCTATTGCAGCAAGGGAACTTTCCAAAGACTTTTCTAAAGCAGAAAAATATATTGGAAATATACTTTTGATGAGAATAGTCTTTTCCTTGTTTATTATTCTTCTTTTAAATGTTGCTTTAATATTTTTCCCATACTCCCAGGGTCTCAACGTTGGTATCAGACTTGGATTGTTTTTACTCCTAACTCAAGCCCTATTTAGTACATCAAATATTATCTTTCAGGTAAAACTAAAATATGATTATTCTGTAATTAGTTACTCTCTAGGATATTTGGTTATTCTGGCTTTGATTCTTATACTTTCTTATCTAAAAGTAGATGTTTTGTGGGTTAATTTTGGATATGTTATTGGTGGGGCAGTTACATTTTTAATGACATTTAAGTTCCTAAGAAGGATGGGGATCTCTCCAAAGCTTAGTTTTGATGGGGATATATGGAAATATCTTTTTAGTAGTGCCCTACCTCTTGGAATTATGTTTATTTTAAGTCAAATTAGTTTCAAAGAAGACGCTATTATGCTATCTGCACTAAGATTGCCTGAGTCTTATGGATTAAATAACACAGAGTCTGTAGCAGTTTATGCTCTGCCATATAAAGTATTTGAAGTGTTACTTGTTTTACCTACATTTTTTATGAACTCAGTGTATCCGATACTTGTTAGACACATGGAGGAAGGAAAAGAGAAACTAAAAAGAACATTTTTTAACTCTCTTTACTTCTTGGTGGGATCAGGTGTTTTAGTAGGTTTGGTTGGTAGTGTTCTAGCTCCTTTTGTAATTAATGTGTTAGGAGGCTCAGAATTTAGCCAGTCTATTCCTGTAATGAGGTTATTAGTTTTACCAATAGTTTTTTTCTATTTAACATCGCCTATATCTTGGTTAGTAGTCACCCTTGGTTATCAAAAGTTTTTACCATGGGTGTATTTAGCAGGAGCTACATTTAATATGGTTGCTAACTTTATCTTTATTCCACAATATTCTTTCTATGCAGCCTCTATAATCACTGTTATCTCAGAGTTAATTATTCTAGTTCTTCTAATATTTACTGCTAGAAAGTCTTGGAAGCTAAAATATGCTTAAGAATCTCTTTTATCTAACTCTTTTTACACTAAGTTTAGGTCAACTAGCGGTAATTGGAAGAGCGGGTGAGTCCAATTTTTATATTTTTGATATTTTTGTGTTAGCATTCTCAATTTATGGATTAATTTACTTCTTTTTAGTTAAGAAATCTTTCAAATTACCAAAAATCTCTCATTTCTTCTTGCTTTTTACTCTCTCAGCAATTATTTCAATTGTCTTAGCACTTCCTAATTTTGAAGGATTTGAGATAAAAGTAGCTACACTTTACCTAATTAGGTGGATTAGCTATCTTTTAAGTTCTTTAGTTGTCTTTAATATGATAGATAAGAAGGTACTGAGCTGGAAACAGTTTGAAAATGCTGTTATTTACTCTGGATTATTTTTAGCAGTAGCAGGTTTTATACAGCTTCTAGTGTTACCAGATTTTACAGTTTTAGATCCAGATTTAGGTTGGGATCCCCATAAAAATAGGTTAGCATCTACATTTTTTGACCCTAATTTCATGGGTGCCTACTTTGTTATCTGTTTAACAATACTTTTAGACAGACTTATATCAAAAAGGGACTTTAAACCTACGTTTTTCCTTGTAATTTTAGTAGCTTTATTCCTTACCTTTTCCAGAAGTGCCTGGGGCATGCTTGGAGTAACCATCCTAGTCTATGGGGTCTTTAAATCACGTTTTTTGCTCCTTGTGAGCCTTTTTGTGGCATTTTTATCCTACTTTGCGGTTCCTAGGATACAAACACGTATATCAGGTCTTACAGACCCTTCTGATTCAGCATCATTAAGGCTAATTTCATGGAAAAATACATGGGAGATAGTAAAGGAAAATCCAATATTTGGAGTTGGTTTTAATACGTTCAGGTATGTTCAAAGAGACCACGGATATTTAGAGATAGACACATTTCTAACTCATTCTGGAGCTGGATCTGATTCAAGCCTTCTCTTTGTTCTAGCAACGACAGGTGTATTTGGATTCCTTTTTTACCTTCTAGGACTCACCTATCCTGTCATTAGATTTTTAAAGGAAGGGAAGGGAATATTAGTTGTATCTTTAGTTTTAGGGTTTTTGTTGGAATCTCAGTTTATTAACTCACTTTTTTATCCTCAGATTATGTTTGTGTTTTTAGCTGCTCTTTTCCTGGTAGACAACGTTTAATTCTTCTGTAGCTTCGTTTCCTGCAGGATCTAGTGCTTTTATCTCTATCTTTACATTTCCTTCTTTAACACCTAGATCATAATCGAAACTAAAATCTGGTTTTTGAACTACAGTTCCTCCATTTATAGTTATTGTTGCCTTTTCATTTATTTTCCCAGATATTCTTATTCTTCTGTTTAGATTTTTTATTACACTTCCGTCTTTAGGTTCTTCTACCTCTATCTCTGGAGAATCGTCATCCACTGAGATATAGAAATACGCAGTTTTATCACTTTCTCTATTTTGGTTATCTACAGCTT
>JBHPFT010000023.1:0-5821 GCA_042571445.1 Patescibacteria group bacterium | reverse complement strand
TATTGAAAATATCTTAGGTTCTGTTACAGAGCAATAACCTGACTATCTCCAGATCTTGATACAAAAATTGCAGGCTCTGTTGCTTTTACATACTTAGGGAGTGCAAGTACCCAGGGAATTATACTCTTGATACCAATTCCTAAAAGGTTAGATACATCAAGATAGGTTTCTAAGATTTCTTTTCTAACACCAACAAATTGGTACACAAACGGAGCTATTTTTTGATATGAGTAGTAAAGATCACTAAGAGATATACCTTCTAACTTCTCTTTTGCCTCTTTTATTATCTGAGCATCCAAATCATTTTCCGTTTTACCAACAGTAATAAACTTTAAAATAACTTCTTCTGGCTGCATCACAAAACTAAGAGATAATTTTTGTTTATTTTGCTCTGTAACAGAACCTAAGATATTTTCAATACCCTCGGATACTTTGGGAGGATCCTTGATAATAGAATCAGAAACTGCTCCTTTAGGTAAATCTACTAAGGCTGTTCTCAACTCAGTTTCTTGATCAATAGTACTAAGTCGTAATACGTTTTTATTGATGGAAATGATTAGATCCTGCATATTTAAAATATATCATTTAGACCTTCTCAACTCTATACTCTTCCGCGGACTCTAAGGTATCTGCTAAAACCTTTTCTTTTATCTCATCGACATATTTATTAACTACTTTTTGTGTATCTGTGTCTTCCTTGAAATAAGCTTTTATCCTATCAGAGATAGAAAAACCACCTTCTTTTCTCAAATCTTGAATCTTTCTTACCATCTCACGAGCTAAACCTTCAAGTCTTAACTCTTCTGTAATCTCTGTATCTAAAACTGGTCCTTCCACTGATTTATCAACAACAATTTCTTTAACGTTTATTTCATCTTTAACAACTTCTATGTACTCATCAGAAAGATCCATATCTTTTGGTATAGAAAGTTTAGAAAGGGCTTGTCTTACAGGAATACCTTTCTTTGTTCTTTGAGCTAATGCTACAGAAGATAGATCTCTAGCTTTTTTCATATCCTTATTCAAATCCTCTTTAATTAGTTTTTTACTAAATTCTGGGTAGTCACAGAGGTGGACAGATTCAGGACAATCTCCAAATGGAACAACCAGCTGTTGGTAAATAGATTCTGAAATAAAAGGAATTATTGGAGCAGTAGCTTTAGCATATTCAGTTAAAACATAATAGAGTGTAGAAAGAGCCTCATTATCACCAGATGAAATCCTGTCTCTAGATCTTCTAACATACCATCTTGAAAGATCATCAACAAAATCCTCAACTGCTCTAACAGCATTTGTGATTATGTACTTATCCATATTCTCTGAAAAGTCCCTAGTTACCTCATTTACTCTAGAAATTATCCACTTATCTAATACATTCTTACTCTCTACAGCACTTTTTGGATCCCAGTTGTTATGGGTAGCATACATTAAGAAAAATCTTACTGAGTTCCATAAAGGATTGATAATATTTCTAGACTTAGTTTTTAATTCTTCTTCATCAAAGTTAAAGTTCTCACCAATCATTAGGGGAGAACTCATTAAAAAAAGTCTTAGAGCATCACCACCATAGTTTTGAAGCACTTCCTTTGGATCTTTGTAGTTATTGTATGTCTTACTCATCTTCCTACCATCTGACCCTGCAATTACTCCTGTGACAACAACGTTCTTAAAGCAGTTGCTTCCAAACATAAGGGTAGACATTATGTGCATTCTTTGAAACCACGCTCTAACCTGACCTACATACTCAACTATAAAGTCTCCGGGGTAGTTTTTCTCAAACTTCTCTTTATTCTCAAAAGGATAGTGAAACTGAGAAAAAGGCATAGAGCCTGCCTCCATCCAAGAGTCCAGTACCTCACTTCTTCTCTTGTATTCTTTTCCATCTTTTTTAATTACAACATTATCAATAAATGGTCTGTGCAAATCTTCTATCTTTTCTCCTGACAAGTCTTCTAACTCACTAATTGATGAAATAACAATCCTATCCCCATTTTCAGCTTCCCATACAGGCATTGGGGTAGCCCAAAATCTGTTTCTTGAAATGCACCAATCAGGCGCCTGTTCCATAGTTTTTGCAAACTGCCCGTATTTAATATGTTCTGGAACCCAGTTAATATTTTCATTTTGTTTCAAAAGATCTTTTTTATTCTTCTGCACATCGATGAACCAAGAACTTTGGGCTTTCTGCACCAAAACTGTCCCACACCTATCATGAAAAGGAACTCTGTGTTTTCCCGACTCATTTCTAAACAAAAGGTTCTTTTCTTCTAAATCTTTATTAATCTGATAATTTGCATCCAGGTAAAACACGCCCTCATAAGGATTTTCTTCGTCTGTCCCAGGTAAGAACTTTCCTTCATCATCTATTGTCATCATTAAAGTTAGATCGTAATGTTTCCCCATCTCTGTGTCTATCTCCCCAAATCCAGGAGCAGAGTGAACAATACCAGTACCTTCTCCCATAGTTACCATTCCATCAAAGCTATAAACCATAAATTCGTTATCCCGGGATTTAAACATCTTAAATGGAGGCTCATATTTTAGACCAACTAGGCCCTTTCCCTTAAATTCCTCTTCAATTTTGTAGTTTCCATCACGGAAAATCTCTTTTAACCTAGCCTCTGCAACAATGTATTTAGAGCTATCAAAAGAAACTAATACATACTTTTCTCTCTCGTCAACAACTAATGCTCTATTTGAGGGAATCGTCCAGGGTGTAGTTGTCCAGGCCAGAATATATGAATCTTTGAAATCTCCACCTGAAATAATTTTGAATTTAACGATAATTGATGGGTCCTCTACCTCCTTGTAGGAGTTATCCATAGCTATTTCAAAGTCAGAAACAGGGGTACCACAAGTTGTACAAAAAAGAGATGTTCTAGTTCCCTCATAAATATATCCCTTTTTATAAAGTTCAGAGAAAGCCCAAATTACACTTTCCATATAGGACTGATCTATCGTTTTATATGCATTTTTGAAGTCTACCCATCTTCCAATCTTATCTACATACCATTCCCACTCAGCGGATATTCTGGAAGTGTAGTCATAACAAGCCTTAGTGAACTTTTCTAATCCATAATCTTCTATATCTTTCCTATTTTTTATTCCAAGCTCATCTTGTACCTTATTTTCAACAGTTAAACCATGAGCATCCCATCCCCATACTCTTTCAACTCTTTTACCCCTCATGGTGAAATATCTTGGAACTAAATCCTTAGCAATAGAAGCTAGAATATGTCCATAATGAGGAAGGCCTGAAATAAAAGGCGGACCATCATAAAAAATGTATAAATCCTTTTCTGATCTATTTTCCACAGACTTCTCAAATATCTTATTTTCTTTCCAAAACTTAAGAACTTTATCTTCAAGTTCGGGTATAGATTTTCTTTCTGGTACGCTAAATCCCATTACAATTGATTCTAACAAGAAAAACACATTATTTGAATATGAGTTGATATAACTAGAATCCTATAGTATAATACACCAAGAAACAGGAAAGGATTAGATTATGTTAGAGACCTTAAAAGGATCGGTTGAAGAAGTACTGATGAGTATCTTATTTGCTGCAGTAGGGAGTGCTCTAATCTCCTACGTTTCGGTTGTTGAACAACCCCCAATTTACAAGGCTGTTGAAATTTTTTGTGGCGTTTTTTTTATATGCTTGTCCTTGATACTAAGCATATGGACTGCTACTAAAATAATGTCCCCATAATTTATAACGCCTAATCATTTAGAGCTCTAAGAAACAAAGACACTTAGAGCTCTAGTTATTTTAGAATCTATTTTAATTTAAAGAAAATTCGTAGTTCCCATTAAAGTATAAATCGGAAGTTCTAGCAGCTCTAAAGAGTATCCCTACTAAAGCTAGGAACATAACAAATATTAAAATGAGTAAAAGATAATATTTCTTCATTATTCAACTACTTGGTCTTTATACCCTAGTCTCTTATTAGAATACCTTGCCATAACAAAAAGTAAATCAGAAAGTCTATTTAGATATTTAACTACAGGAATTTCTAGTTCTTTTCCCTTTGCATATGAAATTACTAATCTCTCAAGTCTTCTACAAACTACTCTTGATGTATGAAGATAGTTACTTTCTTTTGATCCTCCAGGTAATATAAATGACTTAAGAGGTTCATTTTTAGATTCAAAGTAGTTAATTGCTTCTTCCAAATTTTTTATCTGTTTAGACCAGTTGTTGGTACCTTCTAAATCTTTTCCTGCAAAAAAGGATCCTAGTGTAAGTAAATCTCTTTGTATCTTTAGACACATATTTTTTATCTCTTGAACTCTTGAAGATTGAAGATAACCAAGAGATACATTTAGTTCATCAAATGTCCCTAAAACATCAAATATGGGGCGGGATTTTCTTAATCTTTTTTGAGAAGATAACAAAGAGGCAGTACCGTTGTCTCCTCTTTTAGTATAAATCTTAAGCATTTGCTTCCTAGCATACACTAAAACCGCAATTGTAGCACTTCGCACAACCTTCTTCTTGAACAAGAGAGTAGTTTCCACAATCTGGGCACATATCTGTCTGTGAGAATGCTGAGTTAGAATTATTTTTCTCTATTTCTTCATCTTCATGATCGTGATCATTTCCATTTTTTGGGAGAGAATGACCAAGATCTTCAGCTAGTACCTTAGCAACAGCCTCAGGAATAGAACTCACTTTATTTTTACCAAAACCTACTGATCTAGATCCCCCAATTCCATAAAGTTGGGAGATTATCTCCGTAACTGTCTCACTTGAAGATGAGGGAACTCTCAGCCAACCAGATACCAACCGCCCCAAAGCTTCTGCAAGAGCAGCAACATCTGTTCCTGCTTTTCCTATATTAATAAAGACCTCAAAAGGCCTTCCATGTTCAGTTCTGTTGATTGTTATAAAGGCAACTCCTTGAGGTGTCTGAACTCTGTATGTGGAGCCAGTTAGTTTATATGGCCTTTTTAATACAACGCCTCCTTCTTCTATCGAGTCCTCTTTTTCCTCAGACACGCTATCAGAAATTTCTTTACCATTTCTTATTGCTACTGTTTCTTTAGTTTCTAAAACTACCTCTTCTCTACTTCCTATTACATAAACAGTTAGTCCTTTACAACCTAGTTTCCAACCCATCATAAACACCTTAGCTACATCTTCTCGTGTAGCATTAGATGGAAAGTTGCACGTCTTTGAAATAGAGTTGTCTACAAAAGCCTGGAGATTTGCCTGCATTAATATGTGTTCCTCAGGGTTAATATCAGCGGATACAACAAAGGTATTTTTAATATGCTCAGGTAAAGAATCTATATTCTGACACGTACCCTTCGTTATTACCTCTTCAATAATTTCTTTCTTTTTATCTTCAGGTAAATCCATCTTATCTAAAGCTTTCTGAAATGATGGACTTACATAGGTTAAAGTAATTCTTTCTTGTTGACCCGCAGCTTGGTAAACGTTTCTGTAGTATGCCAAAGCAAACACAGGCTCACACCCATACCCTTCTACACCTGCTACAGTAGATATTGTTCCTGTAGGTGCTATTGTTGTTATAGCAGCATTTCTAATTCCATTAATTCTAATTCCGTCAGTAATTTCCTGCCAACTTATAAAGGGCCTTCCAAAGTCATGTTTGAAAGGTTTAAGAGATTGTGGAGGAATCCAGGTAATATTTGATGGATCATAAATACTTCCCTCTATTGCAGGAAAAGACCCTCTCTCCTTTGCAAGCTCTATACTTGTCTTCATGGAATAAAATCTAATAAATTCCATGATTTGTGCTGCTAAATCCTGAGCTTCTTCTGATCCGTATCTAACGCCCAGACTATAACAAAC
>JBHPFT010000022.1:0-6656 GCA_042571445.1 Patescibacteria group bacterium | reverse complement strand
ACAATACTTCTTCTTACAGAATTGAGAAAGAGCTATATCAACTTAAATATTCAGGTATCTTGGATATAGTGTCAGGTATGTTAGTGGGAAAACTACCAGATATTAAGAGAACATCCTTGGAAGGCTTTAAAGAACCGACACCAAAACAAATAGTCATGGAAACTCTCAAGGGTTTTGAGTTTCCAATTTTAGGAGAGGTTGATTTTGGCCATAAGACCGTTAATGTTCCTATGCCTATTGGATTATCTGTAGAAATGAATGCAGAAGAATTGCTACTGAAGTTTAATGAAGCGGCGGTAGTATAGTTATCTTTTCACACACTTTCTTTTCTACACACAAACCTCTTTAAACTTCTCCACAACCTCAAAACTACCCAAATTATCTATAAAACTAGTTATAAGTAGGGAACTATCGGGGAGCCATTATCCTATAGTTGATATTTATCCTTATTTAATATATAATTCCGAAACTAATAATAACTGTAGGAAGGAAAAAAATGAGTGAGAAAAAGGAAGCCTTTGAACTTTATGATATTGAGTCCTTATCAAAAGTTCTTCCAAAAGGTTACAGAATTCATACCTATTTTGCGGACCGTGAGGGCCCTGCAAAAATTGTGATAAACATATCCGATCGCGTCACTATCCAGTGTAAGAGCATAGAAAAACCAAGGTTTTTTGGTTTATTTCCTCGTTGGACTTGCATAGGGGAATTTCCTCCCTCCTTTATGGGACTAACTAGGTTGCCAGCAGTGGCTATATATAAGAAGTATGAAGAACACCTTGGCCCCATCACAGAAGCACTTAAGAATACGCCTTTTAAGGTTTATCTGGCTGGAGGGAAGTAGGAGTAAATAGGGCTCATTAAAGGTCCACAGCGTACCATGATAAGAAGTTATTATCAAAAACGCTGTGTTTTTATTCTTTAAACATTAAGTACCAAAGAAACCTCAAAACCCAACAAAACCTCAACATTTTCCACCTTAACCTCATACCTACCAGTTCGAAAGTATTAGTAAATACTTTACTACGCAAAGAATATCCCATCTGGCGAGCCATGTATACTATTCCCTTTACATACAACAAGTTATATTTATACCCAGTATGTTATCTTCGGAATTTGATATATAATTGAAACAATTCAGTTAGGAGGAAGTATGAAAATTCTTAATGGTCCTAACACTGGTTTTCGTTATGGAGATGGTACCGGTTCCTAATACACTGGGATAGGAATTTATCGGATTCCATAAGGCTATCGTTGTAGGGCTCATTGCGTCGTGTCCCACAGCATAAAAGTATTACAAAAGAGCTTATCTGCTTTTATAAAGGTAAGCTCTTAATTTATTTTCCACCTCTTTTCTAACATTCCGAGTAACCAACATCAGGGGGAGCCACGTATACTATTTCCTTTACATACAATAAATTGTTTAAATACCCCTATTGGACTAGGGAGACACTATTGCAGTTAGATAATGGCTGGGATGTTTGCTCAGATAATTTTGATGTGAAGGCAAAGTAGTCCCCATCAGTAGAAGGCCCGTTGTATGTAGACCCAAAGTAATAGCATCCTGTTAATTCCCAGTTTTTCTCATCTACGAATTTAAAAACTTTCATCATTCCCTCACCCGAACCAGCTCCATTTTGGTCTACTACACTAAGAAATAATTCTTTTGAGTCTGTCCATAGGTAGTATGGATTGTTTTTATCATTCTCTTGCTTATCTTTTATTTCTGTAAGAACACTCCATTGGGATTCACCATCTCTTGATATTAGTATCCCCCTAAAGGTGGTATTGGTGTTTCCCAGGTCAAGAGACACATTTGTAGAGTTTTCCATAGCTAGTGCAAAATAGATACTACCTAGCTTAAAATAGTGCTTAATCTGTTCTTGATAGATATCAGAGGGAAATTCAAGTTGGGGGTTGTCTGTTTTCTCAATAGAAAGCCCTGCACTAAGAGAGTCAGATATTTTGGAGGTGTAGCTTTCTGTTTGAGTACCTACATCGTTGGATGGCCTATTAGTAAACCTAAAAGTTTCAAGAATTTTGTAGAATACATCATTATATTCAGGGTCTGTACCCATGAGTGTAAATCTAAAAGACTTATCATTTGTTTGATGGCCTATGATAAAGACATCAGTAGCCTGTTTAAAACTGAAAAGAGGGCCGTCGCTTTCAGTAAACTTGTAAGTTACCCTTGTAGCAGGTACACCGTTTACAGTAGTATCCACAATAGATATTGGTTCTTTGTATTCCTCAAACCTATCAATACTGGCTGTTATCCCTATAATATAAGGGATGTCGTGGTTACCTCCACATGTAAAGTCTGCTCCCCAAAATCTAAGTCCTTCTACTTCAGTAATGTAATCTAAACAAGGAGTAATTCTGTCTTTTGGGTAAAGAATGGAGAATCCCCAATAATCGTTTCTATACTCCTCCCATCCGCCGTAAGGCAATATTATTACTTGTTCTAGTATAGATTTTACCTCTTGAAGTGTAGTTTCTGATTTTATGTCAATCTCAACCCATCCGATTTTAGTTCCATTTATATATCTGGTGTTATCACCTTCACAAACTATATGACTTGTTTTATTAGAATCTCTGTACTCGCTTATTCTCCAGGCCTCGGAGTTATCTATTTGTAGATAGGATGTAAAAAACAAACCTGCTCCTTCATAGTTCTCATAATTACCATCCCCTCGGTATATACAAGGGACCCCTCCCCCAGCTCCTTGTGTGATTTGTATGCTTTCATTATTTTGATTAGTTAGTTTAACCTTTAAAGACTTTGGTTCCTCTGAGGTTACTGTTTCCTCAAGTGTCCAGGTAGGTGGGTATATCATATGAAACGTGTTGAGATAATCTGGAAGTTTTGGAGAATTGTATGATCTCCAGTTAACACCAGAACCTTTATCTGAAGTTGGAAATATAGAGTCTGGGGTCTCTTGTTCTTGCTCCTCGGGAGTTTCTGTAGGTTGAAAGTACCTGTATGTAAAATATCCAGCAACTGATAATGATAGCACTAGAGCAGTTACTAAAATCGGAACCAACCATTTCTTCGTTTTTTTCTTTGGAGTTTCTAAATTTTGTTCCTGGGGAGTATTTATTTGTTCTTGTGGAGCTTCTTGGGAAACTTCTTCCATATCAATATTCTACTATAAATACACTTCTTTTAAATTTCGAGTAACCAACATTAGGGGGGAGCCATTATCCTATAGTTGATAAATATCCCTATTTAATATATAATTTCAAACAACTTACTAACATAATAAAAAGGAGGTAGTACAAATGAATAGAATGTTAGCACAGCAGGCGGCTGCTGAGACTATCCGTCGCGTGGCAACACAAATGGGGTTGCAGGGTGTTGGCGGAGCCTTGGTAGTCCTGGATGGAGAAACAGTGTGGAACCCCACTCTTGTGGTGGTTGGTAATTTCCAACGCGGGCCCGACCCAAACAGGGGAGAAGACGACACAGGTACAAATTATGCTGCAGTAGGTTTTAGCAAGTTAGCTGAGATGATAGACACTGAAAAAAACAGCGGAACCCAAAGGGACCGGAAACCCAAGAAAGGTGAGTTTGGATATCTTGGCGGAGTGATGTCGCGTATAGATAATATGCTCATACTCACATTTTTTAGTGGTGGGACTGAGAACGAGGATAATAGGGTTGCAAAACCAGCTCTTAACACCCTTCGTGATGTTTTAGCGGTTTCTGCATAATAATATAAAAACAATATAAAAGAGCTAGACTTTACCAAAAGCCTAGCTTTAATTTTCTCTAAATATTCAACAAAACCTCAACACTCCCCACCCCAACCTCATACCTACCAGTTCGAAAGTCATCCCATCCGGCGAGCCACGTATACTATTTCCTTTACATACAACAAATTATTCTTATACCCAGTGTGTATATCTTCGGAATTTGATATTTAATTTCTATCCTATATAATTCTAACCCAGATAATAAATGGAGGAGTAATAATGGGAGTCATAAGAGTAAGGGCAGTATCAAGTAAAATTGGATACTTTTGGTATCTACAGGACCTAGAAACTGAGCAGTATATTAAGAAAGGTTTATTAGGTTTTGTTCGTCTCGTGTCACAAATGAACGACGCTACGAAGTGGGAAGATGTGAATAAGATGGTTATCTGGGCAAAGTTTAAACGCACGGATATTGAATTTGTTGATGATATGCAACAGTAGTCTCAACATCATTAGTAAACAAAAAGATAGAACTTGTAGAAATACAGGTTCTTTTTTATTCCCCCAACCACCCCCTAACATTCCGAGTAACCATGTACCATGCGGTACATGACTTCGCCAACATCGGGGTATAATTCTTATATGTCAAAACAAGTACACTTTGTGGTTAACCTGTTAATAGTTAAAGACTCAAAAGTATTATTAGAAAGAGAGCCTGGAAAACATTGGAAATTTCCTGGGGGCCACATTGAACCTGGTGAGACTCCAATTGACACTCTTCACAGAGAAGCGAAAGAAGAATTGGGTATAGAAATAGAACTGCTTGACTCAAACCTACTTTTTGATGGGGGACCAAAAGTGCACTCCATACCAAACCCTGTTCAAAGTTTCCGTGAAGAAGTAAAAAAAGACAGTCATTTAAACGACTCCCATGTAAATATGGGGATGGTGTATATGGTAACAACTACTGATAACCCCAAACCAATGGAGGGACAGGAAATTAAATGGTTCTCATTAGATGAACTAGAGGAAGGAGACTTTTTTAAGGCTATCAAAAAACTAGTAGAGATGGGGCTTAAAACTTCCTAAACACCCACTAAAACCTCAATACTTTCCACCCTAACCTCATACCTACCAGTTCGAAAGTCATCCCATCTGGCGAGCCATTATCCTATAGTTTGACTAGTATATACATATTATGTATAATTCCCTCATTGAAAATTATTAAATGCGTTGATAGAGAAAAGTAGGTTTTAGGTGACAAAAGAAAGCTGGTGGTTGATGAAAACTAGCCGTACTAATTACCGAAAATACACTCTTGAGCAGAGTATTTATACTTCGGGTGCACCCGTAATAGTGCTAGACATCAGTGGGTTAAGATGTTCAAAATAAACGGCTGACAGCTACCCTTAAGTTAACAAGTTGTCAGGAAGTAAGGTTGGATTACACGGTTTAAGACCGTCCTTGCAAAAATATCTAGAGATAGGTGTTTTTGTAGGGGCGGTTTTTTTGTTGCCAAAAGCAGAAAGGAGATAAAATGGGCTACTTGGATTTTGGAAAGAGTCAAAGAGTTACAAGTATTGTAGAGAAGGGGGTGCAGGATGGCTTAACATTAGGTGTAGTAATGGAGAAAGTAAAAAACGACCTGAAAGGTTATGGCGAGCTATCTCTCTCTGGTAACATGTCAGAACTTGATAAAGAGCTGGTTGAACATCTTTACGAGAAAGAAAAAGAGAAACGAAAGTAAGAGGAGAAAAGGGTTCGCCCCACCCTTTTCTTTTTTATTCCCCCAACCACCCTCTGACATTCCGAGTAACCAACATCAGGGGGAGCCACGCATACTATTTCCTCTACCTAAAGCAAATAGTACACCTACAATACACCCACCCAGGTTGGATATCTTTGGAATTTGATATTTAATTTCTATCTTATATAATTCTGGTAATTTATAGAATAAGTAGGAGGCGAGAATGTGTAAAATATATGAAATTTTTGTAGAGCTCTGGGGCCATACTGTGGAGTTTGATGAAGAGGTTGAAAAAATTTTTAAGGACTCGGGAGGAGAGAATATCTCCACAAAGTATGAAGGAGAGTATGAACATCCTTATGCATCTGTACGTGCCGAGTTTAATGATATCAAGAAGGTTCAGGAAGCAGTAGGTCAGTTGTTAATAAAGGGTTTACCAGTTGAAGCCTATGAGATGTTACCTGAGGATCCTGAGGAGTAGACAATAAAATTCTTTAGTATATTGTTTTAAGATAGAGCCTTTGTTTTATGCAAAGGTTCTTTTTTATTCCCCAAACCCCAAATACTCAACAAAACTTCAAAATTAGCTAAATTCTCAATAAAACTAGTTATAAGTGGAGAACTATCGGGGAGCCATTATCCTATAGTTTGACTAATTGAAGTATTTATAATATAATTCAGGTCAGACTTTATCCATATTAAAAATAAATAAATATCAAAAAGGAGATATAAATGGATATCAAAACAGTAGCGGACATCCAGGATGTGCTATATAGCCACCCTGATGTCGGTATGGCCATGACAGTCAAAGACGCAATTAGACTTGCCATTGAGAAAAAAGGTCTTCTCACAAGTGACCCTGTATCTGTTGAAAACTTGGAGAAAATTCGTCAGTCTATTTACGACCTGAATGACCCCTCCCGTCAAGAAGCACAGGCAGACCCAATGATGACTCTGATGAATGCAATGCTGTCTTCATCTAGTGGTCAAGGAAGCGGAAATACTATAGAAGATTCTTTGCAATATATTGAAGAACTTCAAAACGCTTCTAGAATATAATAAGTAAGTTTAAGAGCCAGACTTTAATAAGAAGCCTGGCTTTTAATTTTTTCAAGCACCATCTTCTTCATATTTTAACTTGATATAATCATCGTATGAACTGGTTTTTGACGGGAGGGGTCATTCAGGTCGTAAATAGACTGACGAATTTTCT
>JBHPFT010000021.1:0-6826 GCA_042571445.1 Patescibacteria group bacterium | reverse complement strand
TAGAAATGGCTAGAGGTAAGAAGAAGTTTCGGGAGATTACGAAAACGTCCCTAAACTTATGGGAGAAATGCCCAAGACACTTCTACTATAAGTATATTAGTAACTTAAAACCGACTCAAAAGATTATTAATTGGTATATGATTCTTGGAAAACACCTACATCATTACATTGCTTACTACCTGAATCGTTCACACTCTGCTGATAGGCCCTACTTTTACATAAGAAAGTATAACGCGACAAGTGAGTGGGAAAGGTACTATACAAGTAGCGTAAAGCAAGAGTTGAGTGATCTTAACATCTATAAGGGTGAGGATGGGTTAAAAAGACTTGAAAGTCACCTAAAAAAAACACTAGGGATGAGTTATATTGCAATTAGCAACTACTGGGAAATGTTCAAGGACTACCCACCTCCTTTAGAGGTAGAAAAATACTTAAGTATGGATATAGGATTTCTCATTCCAGGCTTTAAGTTAGTAGCAACTTCAGATGAGTTCAGATTTTTGAGAGAGAGCGAAATAGAAGAACTCTATCCGGGAACGTCTTATACTCAGTATCCTTTGGTAATAGATATAAAGACTGGGGGCACCAAGGAATACATTGGAAACAAAAAAGAAAAGGTTGAAAAAGAAGATATTCCAAAAAACATGTCCATATTAGGTATGAATAATCAGGCCATCATTAACATGGTTTTGTTTAACAATGAATACAGAGACAAGATAGAAAAGGGTGTATCCAGCACTGAAAATATGATTAATCTAGGACCTGTGTCATTTGGAATTGTTAATCTTATGAGCAAAGAAATGATAGCTATTAACTATCAGGAGAAAAACTGGTTAATGTTGCAAAACAAGATACTAGTGATGCATAACTGCATTGAAAATAATGAGTTTCCCCCAAACGCTAGTGTTCATAACTGCTCTGAGTGTGGATATTTTCACTATTGCCACGCAAGAGCTGAAGATGCAAGCTTGATTAAAAAGATAAATGTTCTGACTAAAGAGGAAGAAATTGAAACTATAGTTTACAAAACTAACGTTTCAGAAGAACATCAGTATGAGCAATCAAAGCTATTTAAACTTCCGAGGAAGCAAGTTAAAAAACCTAGAACCAAGAATTTGGATAAGGAAGTACAAAAAGTTATAGCTATTAAGTAAACTTACCACCACGAAAAATGTAAAAGTTGATCGTGGTGGTACTTTTTTTGTTTTAGAAAAGTACTTGACAAAAGATGGTAGAAGTTATAAATTATTAAAGCTTATGAGAGCTTGCTCTCATGAGCACTAAGAAACCCAGTGCTTGCACCGGGTTTCTTTGTTTTTTATATCTTTTTAAACTGTTCTATTTATTAGCTAAATAGAGCTTTTAGAGCGCCAAACAAACTGAATGCTGATTCTTCATCCATTATCTTTTGGACTAAAGCTACGTCTTGTACCAATATTGCATCAATTAGTGACTGGACTGTATCTTGATCAACACTATTCCATAATTGAAGTTTTAATTCTTTAAGAGTTTGAGTTCTTTCCTCGTTTTGCTTCATTTCTTCTTTTAGTGCTGCTAGTGCTTCACTTTGTGGACCAAAGATAAACTTAAGTAATTTTCCTTTTCTTTCCATCTTTTGAACCTTCTCCATCACTTTTTCTTGTGATTGGTTCTGGGCTCTGGCAACTTCTCTTACCTGTTCTCCTATTCCACCGTTTCTTTCAGGCATATTCAAAAGCTCTTGGACATATTTTGATACTTCACTAGCTTTCTCATTTATTTTTAGAGTCTTACCTTTAGCATCTTCCCCAGAAGACTCTTGCTGAGTAGATACCTGAAGTTGTTGATCTTCTCCTTCATTTTGAGTCTGGATTTGGTTTTGATGAGCAACACCTGTATCTGAGGAGTCCTGTCCCTGACCCTGGGATTTCCCCTGGCCTTGACTAGAATTCTCATTTTTAGCAAAACTATATACTGGGATAGCAACGAAAACTATTAATATTAGGGTTTTAAAATATTTGGGCATAGTAAAATTATACATTACTCTGATCTTTTCTTTTCTTTCCCATACCCCATCTGATTTTGCTCCAAACTCTTTCGTGAAAATAGTAAATGATTGTGCTGGAGATGTTGGAAAATACGATTACACTACCTGCAATAAGTAAATCTTTGGTTATTAGATAGATTATTATGCCATCTGCAAGCATAACAAGAACTCTAAAGGTGGCTGATTTAGCAACAGATCTTTTAATAATTTCTTTACGCATATAAAAATTATATCCTATCCTACTAACTCTTTAACACCCCCAAAAGCAATACGATCTTGAATATATTCTTTTGCATCTAAAAGCATAGCTGGAGTAATAGCATAGTCTCCCCACTTATTATTTATGGTATCCACAGCTTCATTTAACCTTTCTTTTTTACCAATATCCTCAAACAAATTAAGTTGAGATTGTTTGTACGGAGTAAGTGCAAATACGGATTCTGCTAGTACTCTAACAGGCTTTTTGTAGGGGGATCTGGAAAGTATCCTAAAAGCTTCTTTAAATATTTCATTAGTATCAAAGATTTGCTTTCCTACAAGTCTTCCATGATGCCAATAAGACCTATCCTTATAACTAACAGCAACGTGTACCCCACGAGCTTTGTAGCCACCCCTTCTTAATCTTTCCGAGGTCTTAACAACTAATTTATAAAGTATGGGAGCAAGTTCTTCGGGAGTACTCAAGGATTTAGGAAGTGCATATGAATTTCCAAAGCTTTTTCTTCCAAAATCTACGTCATCTATCTCCCACCCATGAAGTCTTAGATGCCAATAATATCCATTAATCGATTGGAATGCCCTTTTGAGAGTGGGAATATCTGCATTAAAAAAATCTAGTACAGAATATATTCCAACTGTACCCAATCTTGCTGCATTTCTACTAGCAATACCACAAAGATCTGTAAGTTTTAGAGTTCTAAATATATCTAGATGGTTTCTAATGTTTATTTCATCAAGTCCATCTGGTTTATTAAGACTAGATGCAGTTTTAGATAAGAACCTATTGGGGCCAATTCCTACAGAAACCGTTATCCACTCCCCTATCTCTTTTTTAATTCTTCTTTTTATTTCACTTCCCACCTCAAACATTCCTTTTTTATATGCAGGATAGCCCTCAAGATTAAGTACAAACTCATCAATTGACTTAGGAACTAGGTTTTCTGTGTATGTTTTAAGTAAATTCCTTAACTTTAAATGAACATCTCTGTATTTAGGAGGATCTGGTTCTAAAACAATTAAGTTAGGATAAATTAGTCTTCCCTCTTTAACTCTAAAACCTGTTTTTATTCCAAGTTTCTTAGCTTCAATAGAGGAAGCTAAAATACACCCAGAAGGAGAGTCAAATGCAGCAACGGCAATAGGTTTTCCTCTAAGATGGGGATTTGCTTGTTGTTCAATAGTTGCAAAGCACGAGTTTATATCAATATGCATCACAGTAGAAGGTTTAGGATTAAAAGGTAGTTTAGTTAACTTCTCCATCACTTATTTCCTCTATTTCCCAGGATAATAACTGGGTATTTAACTTAATTTTAAAGAAAATACCTTCACAAACTACAGAAAAGACATGAAAAAGGGTATTTCCAGCCCAAAACTTGTGTTTATAACCAATTTTACTAATCTTATGCTCTTTACCTTCCCAAATAACTAAGAGGGGCTTAAAAACACGCTTTTTATGATTAAAATAGGATAAAACTGAGATTGGGGCACTTAATTTTTGTATCACATACTAATTAAAACCCGAAGATAATACGAAGTCAATAGAAAAGAAAATAGGTAATAGCAAAAACTATTACCTATGGTCTGTTAGAAAACCTCTCCACCATAAAAAACGTCTGGTATGGTTTTCTGCTCTTTGCCAGCACAATACTGCGACGGCATATCCAGAATTTCTATATAGTTGATATCATGTATAGTAAATTCCGCTATGACTGGTTTATCAACCTGCTTTGCTATGACAGCAAAATCCATGAAATACTTATCATCGTAGGATATTTTCTGTTTTCTCTCCTCTAGGTACATTTTTTCAAACATACACATGGGATCAAAGACCCCTTGGATCTCTTTCCTCGGACCACTGTACCTGAATAGGTTTGGTATAAAGATAAATCTTTCCTTATCTCTTCCCCTTATACTTCTCAGAGTAGCTTTTGTTAGAGAGGGGAAAACTAACCCGTTCCCTGTAAACTTTGACGGCAGATCACTAATTTGATAGGTACAAAAGTAAGTGAAGCCATGCTCACCAGTCTCATACATGCGTGGGTATTTTTTATCACCATCATATTCAAAAACTATGATTAGCTCTCTACCGTCAGCAGAGCCTCCAAGGCATCTACTAGACATGTACTTTTCGACATCTTCAGGTTGTGCGGAGCGATGCCTGTAAGGGCCCAAAGCTGTTTCTGAGAAACGGACCTTTTCTGCAAAAAGTGCACGGTTTCTCACACTGAGTACGGTACCTAGTTCCCAGCACTGTTGCCACCTTTTGCGTATTACATCTTCGAATTTCCTAGACTCTTCTTTGAGTAGTTCTTCAACTAGGGACTCATCATTGATATCTATGCCAAAATGTCCTGTAATCATCTCAGCCGCTATGCAAACCCTTTTTTGCATTTGTTTAATATCGTAGGAATTTGAGTACCTATCTTTTATTTGTTCGATTTCATTCCATATCAAATCAGTGTAGCCACCTATAAGTCGAGCTACTTCGGGATCTGTCATAGAGGATATACGTTCCCTATATGCCTTCAAACTCTCCTTTTTCATAATTCTCCTTTTTACATATTATTTGCTATTTTCCGATAATATAACATATAAATATGACAAATTCAGATCTAGGAAATAACTATTATAGGATAAAAAGTCATGTCTTAAGATATCTTTTTTAGATAAAACACTCATTATTTACTCGATTATTATATCAATTAATAGATTCTAATGAGAATACTCCAAAAGACCTAGCTCTATCAAACCAATATATCCCGTTTCTGGGTCTGTTAGATCTCCAGATTTTAGATGTTTTTTAAACTCTTCTATTGAAAAAAGAACTACTTCAGCCAAACCACCCTCTCTTTCTTCTAACTTCTGGTCTTGCACTTTTTCACAGTTTATACCGACAAAGTGATACCTAAGCATTGTTGAATAAGCATCTTCGTAGGTTGAAGAAACTAGTTTAAATTCTCCTGAATAACCAGTTTCCTCTAGAAACTCTTTTTTAATTGTTTCTTCTGCAGTACTTCCCTTTTCTATTAGTCCACCAGGGAGCTCAAGAAGAATTTTATCTGGTCCTGGTCTAAATATTTTTAGTGTTATTACCTTATTATTCTTTGTGAGAGCCAAAGCACAAGCTGCAGGACCCATTTCTACAATATCGTAATCATGAGTAGTTCCGTTTGGTAGTTTATATTTTCGTTTGATTATATTTCTGTAACCTATTTTATGTTTCTCTTCACTAATCTTTTTCCAATTTATATCCATAAACCTATTGTATCAGAGCCTATTTTCTTAAGTAAAAAATCTAATATAATGATAAAATATCACTGCATTGGGGCGGTTAGCTCAGTTGGTTAGAGCATCCGGTTTACATCCGGAAGGTCACAGGTTCGAATCCTGTATCGCCCACCAATATAATCCCATAGTTTACTTTTGCTACTCATTAATATATACTTCTTTAAAAACAAGAAAGGTTGGCTACCATGAGAGCTTTTAATAAGCTTCTAAGAGAGGCTGTAGAAGAAAGAGAAAGAGGAAATATTAAGTTATCCATTGAAAAGTTCAGAGTCGCTCAAAAGCAATCACCTACTTTTAAACATAATCTTCGGGTAGAAAATCATATCGGGATTGCACACTTTTTGTTAAGTGAGTATAAAAAAGCACTATACATCTTTGCTAATAACGTTATGATGGTAAGAAAATGGGCGAAAGGAGAAAATCCAGACCCAGATCCCAGCTTTGAGGCTGAGTGTTTGAGGCACGCTTCTAGACCACAGTTGTATGAAGAAGAGATGATGCTCTTTTTCGCACTTAAAGGTGCAAAAGATGCAAGAAACCTTGCATTGGAGACGGAAAGAACAGATTTACCGTGGTTCAGTGATGGAGTTTTGGAAAACTTACTTGCTATTGAGGAAACAACAAAAAGTAAGCTGAACGAAGCATGGGCACAAGCTGTCGTTGATCTAAAGCTGATGTGGGAAAAAGAAAAAAACGATTTAGCAAAATGGGGATGGTTGGTTGGGATTCTGATACATAAAGCTATGATTGAGAAAGACCTGTCATATCTTGAAATAGCTGAGATATTAGCTAATGAAAAAAACCTTGAAAGAAGAAAAGAAGAAGTTGATAAAGTAAGGCAAGATTTGTAATATAATGGGTCTGTATGTAAAAAAGTACAGACCCTGTATTTTTTTCGTTGGGGGATCGTCTAATGGTAGGACATCGGACTTTGACTCCGAGAATTGGGGTTCGAATCCCTATCCCCCAGCCAATACCTTTGGTTGCCATAGCAATGTAAACAGGTTTTTTCAAAAGAAATTAGTACTGATGTATAATAAGTTCACCACATAGCCTGTAGTATTTGACAGTAGACAATATTCGTTGTATAATACTTTCAATTGTGGCTTAGACCTTTTGGCGGAAGGATAAGCAAACTTAATCTGAGTGCCCTATTAGGACTTAATGTCATGGGTACAATAAATCTCAAAAGGAGAGATTAAAAACATGAATACAATTCTAGTGATTTGTGTAGTAGTAATATTGGTGGGTGGTTTACTTTATGCATCTACAGCATCGAGATATAAAAACCAC
>JBHPFT010000020.1:0-7218 GCA_042571445.1 Patescibacteria group bacterium | reverse complement strand
ATGGTGATGCAGTGCCTATTGAAGAATGAGCCAGCGAGTTAATGTTGTAGGCAAGCTTAACCACTTTATGTGGGGAGGCGTAGGGAAACCGAGTCTTAATAGGGCGATTAGTCTGCAGCATTAGACCCGAAGCCAAGTGAGCTAACCATGGTCAGGGTGAAGTCACATGAGAATGTGATGGAGGCCCGAACCGGTACATGAGGAAAAATGTTCGGATGAACTGTGGTTAGAGGTAAAACGCTAATCGAACTTGGCGATAGCTGGTTCTCCCCGAAACATGTTTAGGCATGGTCTCTGTTTTTAAGGTCTTACGAGGTAGAGATACTGAAAGGGGATGGGGTGCGCAAGCATACCCACTCCTACCAAACTCCGAATGCGTAAGTACCAAACAGGGAATCAGTGACGCGGGGAAATCTCGTGTTACGAAAGGGAAACAACCCAGATCAACAGCTAAGGTCCCTAATTTTTACTCAGTGGGGAAGGAAGTACGATCGTTAGGACAGCTAGGAGGTTGGCTTAGAAGCAGCCATCCTTTAAAGAAAGCGTAACAGCTCACTAGTTAAACGATTGTGCACCGATGATTTAACGGGGCTAAAGTAAAAAACCGAAGCTTTGACTTTGTACTTTGTACAGAGGGTAGGGGAGCGTTGATACAGCACTGAAGCCGTACCGTGAGGTATGGTGGAGCGGTATCAAGTGAGAATGCTGGCATCAGTAACGAGATCCAACTGAAAACGTTGGACGCCGAAAACCTAAGGATTCCTCCGCAATGCCAGTCATCGGAGGGTTAGTCGGTCCTAAGGCGAGGCCGAAAGGCGTAGTCGATGGACAGCAGGTTAATATTCCTGCACTACTGTAGAGTCATTATCACCGATGGGGTGACGAAGCATGACTTACTAGGCTCACTAAGGATGTGAGTCCCGAAAGCGAAGAAGTCTGTATAGGCAAATCCGTACAGGCGTTTTAACCTAAGCTGGGGGAAAGTTCACCGCAAGGTGCGCAATCTAGTCGGTTCAAGTTTCCAGGAAAAACCTCTAGGAAGTATCTACAGTATCCGTACCGCAAACCGACACAGGTAGGTAGGTAGAGAATACTAAGGCGAACGAGTGAATAGTGGTCGAGGAACTAGGCAAATTACATCCGTAACTTAGGAAAAAGGATGCCCCATGCACTTCGGTGTTGTGGGGGGCACAAAAATGGCTCAAGCGGCTGTTTATCAAAAACACAGGTCTCTGCTAAACCAGTAATGGGAGGTATAGGGGCCGACGCGTGCCCAGTGCCCGTAGGTTAAGGTCGAGGGTGACTACGTACTTGTACGTAGAGGCTTTTGATTTAAGCCCGGGTGAACGGCAGCAGTAACTATAACTGTTCTATGGTAGCGTAATCCCTTGCCGGGTAAGTTCCGGCCCGCACGAAACGCGTAACGACTTGAGCACTCTCTTAACCACTAGCTCGGTGAAGTTGAACTCCCGGTGAAGATGCCGGGTATTTGTTGTTGGACAAAAAGACCCCGTGGAGCTTTACTGTAACTTGGTATTGATGATCGGTTTTAAATGTATAGCGTAGGAGGGAGATTTGAACATTTATGCTCAAATCGCCAATGTAACACCTCTCTTTTAATGCTGTGAATCTCACTGTCTCGCCTTACCGGCGAGGAGGACAATGCCTGGTGGGCAGTTTGTCTGGGGCGGACTCCTGCTAAAAGGTAACGCAGGAGCTCAAAGGTTCCCTTATCTCGGATGGAAATCGAGATGTAAGCGTAAAGGTATATGGGAGCTTGACTGCAAGACATACAAGTCGAGCAGACACGAAAGTGGGACTTAGTGATCTTCCAAGTGCGTAGTGGTACGCCTGGAACTTATCGGATAAAAGTTACCCCGGGGATAACAGGCTTATCTTGCCCGAGCGTCCGCAGCGGCGGCAAGGTTTGGCACCTTAGACAGAAATCAGGGGTGCTATGAAAGTAATTTCATACCAAAAATTCGGCTAATAACGGTGGACTCCTAATTAATCAATTTTTAATGACCATAAAGTTATTATTGGTTAAAGGACAATACCGTGGGAAGTCTAACAAGGCAGCAAAAATCCATACTTATTGGTACATTGCTAGGTGATGGTAGTTTAAGAAGAAAGAAAAATACACTTCTTGAGATAAACCACTCACACAAGCAGAAAGATTATGTTTTTTGGATTTATTCTAAATTCAAGGAGTTAGTTATAACTCCCCCGAAGGAAAGAATAAGCGGTTTAGGAAGAAAATCTTACAGATTTACAACTAAGAGTTTATCTCTTTTGAATAAATTTTTTGAGGATTTTTATTCTGATACTGGTAAGAAAGTAGTACCAAAAAACCTAGTCTTAGATTCTATAAGTTTAGCTGTTTGGTTTATGGATGATGGTTCGAGATCTCGAAATACCATCTACCTAAATACACAGCAGTTTACTTTAGAAGACCAAAAGTTTTTGTTAGTGTTACTGAAAAAATATTTTGATATTAACGCTACTCTTAATAAGGACGAGTGTTATTACAGAATACGAGTATCTTGTGACTCTATTCAAAAATTTAAGAACATAGTGACATTAAATGTCATAAATAGTATGAGTTATAAATTGCCTTAATGACCCCGTATCGACTGATCCTGAGAGCGTAAGCTCAATAATGGTGAGATGGAAACTGCTTCAAGAACTATATAAATTTCCATCAAACGCCGACTCCTACTCTTACTTTTTAGTAAGACAAGAGGAAGAAGATATAGTCAGTGCAAGCTAGAAATAGTTTGATATACATGCGATGTCGTCTCGTCGTATCCTGGAGCTGGAGCAGGTTCCAAGGGTTAGGCTGTTCGCCTATTAAAACGGCGCGTTAGATGGGTTCAGAACGTCGTAAGACAGTTCGGTCTATTTCCACAACAAGTGCAGAATTCTGAGGAGGTTCATTCCTAGTACGAGAGGACCGGAATGACTAAATCTCTAGTGTACCAGTTGTTCTACCAAGAGCATCGCTGGGTAGCTACATTTAGATTTGATAAGCGCTGAAAGCATATAAGCACGAAGCATACTCCAAAACTAGAATTCATCATCTTTATGATGAGACAACTCCTAGGAGACTACTAGGTTGATAGGCTGTAGGTGTAAGCACAGTAATGTGTTCAGCCGAGCAGTACTAATTAGTTGTTCAACTTTAACTAGATACCACATTAGTGAGGTCAATCTAACTAGACTTTCTATTCAGTTTCCAGGGAACACCTGGGACTTTAATAATTTATGAGCAGCATCCTGGTGATGCTGGCGATGGGGTCACACCTCTTACCATTCCGAACAGAGCAGTTAAACTCATCAGCGCCGAAAATACTTCGGGTAATCCGTGGGAAGATAGGTCGTCGCCAGGGTTTTGTTCATAAATATCATTAATCTTCTATCTTTTTCATATATATTTATAAGTATCTTCTTGTACTCACAAACGTTCTCTTATATAATCCAATACGTCCTGTAAAGGGCAGAAAGAGGTATTTTAAAATTAGAATGAGTAAAGCTAGAAAAGTTCATAAAGAAGACTCTAAGATGGCAGATCTTTTAAAAGATAGTCATCTTCAGATGAAAAAATTTAGTCCTGGGGACTTAGTGGAAGGGGTAGTGGTAAGCGTAAAACACAGCGAGATATTAATTGATGTGGGTGCAAAGTCTGAAGGAATTATCACAAGTGATGAGTTTGAAGAAGGAGACAAAAGTCATAAAGGTTTAAAACCAGGAGATAGTATCGTAGCTAAAGTTGTTCAACCAGAAAACGCTCAAGGTTATGTAGTACTTTCTTTGAGAAAAGCAGAGAAAGATAAAAAGTGGACAGATGCTGAACAAGCACTTGAAACAGGAACTGCACTTGAAGCTACTATCATTGAATACAATAAAGGTGGGTTACTCTGTGACTGTATTGGATTGAGAGGTTTCATTCCACTTTCCCATTTAGACAGAGTTCACTTTGCTAATGATATTGCTAAATTTGCAGCAGGGAGTGAAGCAGAGCTTAAGGAATCATTAAAAGTATTATCTGGTAAAACCCTTAAGGTAAAGGTAATTGAGCTAGATAAGGAAAAGAATAGATTTGTATTGTCTGAAAAGGATGCACTAACTACATACAGTAGTGAAGCAAGAGCAAAAAGACTTGAGGAGATAAAACCAGACAGTAAAGTAGAAGGAATTATTACAGGAGTTATGCCCTTTGGTGTATTTGTAGATCTTGAAGGAGTAGAGGGATTAGTACACATTAGTGAAATTGCTTGGGAGAAGGTAAGTCATCCTTCTGACTACTTTAAAGTTGGACAAAAAATAAAAGTATTAGTACTTGGTGTAGATGAGGGGTCCAAAAAACTAGCACTAAGTGTAAAAAGACTTACTCCAAATCCATGGGAGACAGTTGCAGAAAAGTATCCTGTTGGTACAAAAGTGAAGGGAGAAGTTAGTAAAATAGTTCCTTTTGGTGCATTTGTAACGATTGAAAAGGGATTAGATGGATTAGTTCACGTTAGCGAAGCAGCTGAGCCTCTCAAAGAGGGAGACAAAGTTAAAGCTACAGTTATCCAAGTAGATGGAGAAAGCCAAAAGCTTGCTCTAACAACCAAAGAACTAGGTGAAGAATCTAAAAAGGAAGACAAAGAAGAACCAAAAGAAGAGGTAAAAGAGAAGAAAAAAGAAAAGAAAACAAAGAAAAAGACCAAAAAAGAAGAAAAAGAGCCCGAAGAAAAGTAGAAAGAGAAATAAAAAAGGAGTTGATTTAGACTCCTTTTTTGTGGTACTTTCTTTATTCTTTTTCCCTCACGATTTTGAAGTGATTGTTTTTAACCGCACCCTTTGCTGTAACAGACGAACTGAACACATGGGCATTTCGTGATCTCGTAAACTTTTTTGTGAAAGGGTTAAATAATTTTCCGTCTCTGCAACGTTGCAGTAAACAGTCCGGGTAAGCACTGTCGGTTTCCGGTATTTCTATGATTCTTACACGTGTTCTACACATTGTTCTCTCCTATTTTAATTTCCTAGCACGGATTATACTTTGGTTTGTGCTAATATACAAAACATGGCGAAGCTTAAGACGATATATTTGTGTCAGAATTGTGGTCATACTTCCAGTAATTGGGTAGGTCAATGTCCCAGCTGTGGTAATTGGAACAGTATGGTTGAGGATGTTATCTCTACTTCTTCCTCTAAAAAATCTTCAAACGTTGTAAAACCTCGAAGTTCCACTCAAGGATTAGTTAAGTTGTCTGAAGTTTTATCAGTTCCTCCCAAGAGACTTGATACTGGAATAGGGGAGTTTGATAGAGTGTTAGGCGGTGGTTTTGTATCTGGTCAGGTAGTACTTCTTGCTGGGGAACCTGGTATTGGAAAAAGTACCATTTTAACTGAAATTTCAAAGAATTTAGGTGATAAGAAAGTACTTTATGTATGTGGTGAGGAATCTGTAGAGCAAACTAAGCTTCGTGCTTTAAGAATGGGATACACTGCTTCTAATCTTTTAGTATTTCCAGAGACAAATGTTGATGAAATCATGGCAGAAATTGAGAGAGATAACGATATTGCTCTTGTTATAGTTGATTCTATCCAAACCCTTTACTCAAACGATCTAACTGGTAATGTTGGTTCTTTAGTACAGGTTAGAGGTTGTAGTCAGTTACTTACAGATACAGCTAAAAGAACAAACACACCCGTTGTTCTCGTTGGTCATGTTACCAAACAAGGTGTAGTAGCTGGTCCAAAAGTGCTTGAGCATATTGTAGATACAGTTTTGTACCTGGAGGGGGATAGCCAGCATCTTTTTAGAATCTTAAGAACCACAAAGAACAGATTCGGACCTGTTTCTGAGGTTGGAATATTTGAAATGGTAGAAAAGGGAATGAGAGAAGTTAAAAATCCTTCTGAATTATTCCTTGAACAACGACTTTCTTCCTCTCCAGGCTCATGTGTGACTGTTGTGATGGAAGGTTTTAGACCACTTTTATTTGAAGTACAAGCTTTAACGACCAAGACGTCTTTTGGGTATCCCAGGAGAACTGCAAGTGGATTTAGTAGCAATAGACTTCAAGTATTAATAGCAATTTTGGAAAAAAGAGCTAAGATTAATCTTTCAAATCATGATGTTTATGTAAGTGTGGCTGGTGGATTTAAGGTAAAAGAGTATGCAGCTGACTTGGCAGTATGTTTAGCTATCGCATCTTCAATAAAAGACACCCCATTAAAGGAAGGAACTGTATCTTTTGGTGAGTGTGGGCTATCTGGAGAAGTTAGAAAGGTAACATCTAGTGAGAGAAGAACTCAAGAGGCTCAAAGACTTGGGTTTTCTAATGTTATTAGTCCATCAAATACTAAAACTCTTCTTCAAGCTATAAATAAAGCATTTTAAATTCCTTATCTTCGTAAGTGGTTTCCAACACATTTTTTCATATATGATTAATATAGGGTGGCTAAGAAAAGAAAACAGAAAACTGAGCCTGAACGTAAGGTTTCTTTAAAAGAAGTTAAGTTCGTATTAAGAATTGTCTTTGGTATTGCCTTTGCCATTATTGGTTTTAATGTTTCGAAAAGTACCTTTTTTATGGAACTTCCACTCTTTGGATATCACACTATTCTTGAGGTATTAATATCTGCAGCAGCAGCAGCCTTTGGTTTCTTTATACTCCCGTTCTTGTTGCTAAAACTTAGGAAGTGGATAGAGGAACTTATCTTCAATGCTGTTTCAAATATTGTAAGTACCTTTTGGGAACAGCAATCTGGAAGGATACAGGATGCAAGGAGAGATAAGCAAAGAAAGAAGGCTGAAGAAAAGACTTTGAAGGAAAAAGTAGAGTTGGAAAATGCAGTAATTTTAGATACCTCAGTGCTTGTTGATGGGAGACTACTAGATATCGTCAAGATTGGGTTTTTTGATAGACCTCTTGTTATTACAGAAAATGTGTTGGGAGAACTTCAAAAGATGGCAGATAGCAAGAATAAAGAGAAGAGAAGTAGAGGAAGAAGAGGTCTTGATATTGTCAAGGATCTAAAAAGACGTACCAAGGTGGTAATGCCCGAGATAAAAACTAAAGAAAGGGGTGTTGATAAACAACTAGTAACATATGCTAAGGAGAAAAAACTTAAATTAATGACTCTAGACTTCAATCTAAATAAAGTTGCTAAGGTTTCCGGAATAAAAGTATTGAATGTTAATGATTTAGTTAACGCTCTAAA
>JBHPFT010000019.1:0-8516 GCA_042571445.1 Patescibacteria group bacterium | reverse complement strand
ATTATGAGGATTGTAAAACCAAATACCATTTTTTTATATCCAGCTTACTTTTAGCTCCCATCTTGTACTCCTTCTAACCTTAAGTTTTTGATCTCACCGAGATTGTAACTCAATGTTTGTTCAAAGTCAAACTATAGGTTTTACTATATTTGGAAAATCTGGTAGAATAATGGTGCAGGAAGGTGGTTGATCGCGGCGATAATTCTGTGTTCATTCTTGGGGAATGCGTACAAATCTTAGAATCCAGGAAGAAAACAGAATCACCTAAAGTGCTTAGTTCTAATATTGTTCTAAGCACTTTTTGTTTTTCCTGTGATAAAATGGCTCTATGGAAAACGAGTTAGATCCTAGCAAGTATCACGTTTTAACTCCTCAGAAAAAGAGGAAATTTTTTAGCATTGGAGCTTTAATATTTTTACTTGTTGTTCCTCCCCTTCTCTTTATTTATTATAAGTTTGCAGTTCACAGACCCTCTCAAACTGATAGAGAGGTGACTGTTGAGATTGGAAGTGGGGACTCTACTTTGGAGGTTGCTGATTTACTTAGTAAAGAAGAGGCTATTAACTCTGAGTTTTTATTCATTTTTTATGCATTTTTAAATAGAAAAGATACAGGTATTCAAGCTGGGACATACACTATAAAAGCAGGTACTTCTCTTGTTGAGCTTGTTGCACAACTTGGTCATGGTACTAATGATTTGAAACTTACCTTTGTGGAGGGGTGGAGAATTGAGGAATTTGCTAGGTTTGCATCCGCTAGACTTTCAAAAATTAACTATGGTGAGTTTGTTGAGCTTGTAAGGGGAGAGGAAGGATATCTTTTTCCTGACACATACTTTATAGACAGGGAGGCTCAGGAAGATGAGGTTATTGAGCTTTTGAAAACTACTTTTGATCAAAAAACTAAGGAGATTTTAACTATTGAGAGTCTTTCCGAAGCCGGACTTACTAAAGAACAAGCTATTGTACTTGCTTCTCTTGTAGAAAGGGAGGTTTTTGCTGATGAGGATAGAAGAAAAGTTGCTGGGATAGTAATTAAAAGATGGCGAGGTGGTATGAAACTAGATGTAGATTCAACTACTCAGTATGCAATTGCCTATAACAGGCTTTGTCCGACCGAAACGGCGTGTGCTCCGACTTATGACAAAATAATGGAGTTTGACTGGTGGCCACAAGATCTTTCAAGCGAGGATCTATCCTTTGATAGTCCCTACAATACAAGAGTAAATGTTGGTTTACCACCAGCCCCCATCTCCAGTTTTAGTCTCTCGTCTCTTAATGCTGTTCTAAACTACGAAACTACGCCCTATTATTTTTATTTAACAGACTCTAAAGGTGTTACCCATTACGCCGTGACTTTAGACGAGCACAATCAAAACATCGAGACTTACCTAAATGATTGATGGCTTATAAACTCCCCTGTTAGTGCTTTCTCAATTAGCTTTTTTGTAACCTTTATTCCATCATTTTTCAATATATGTTCTTCTACGTAAATTAGAATTTCCTTTCCTTTTGCTAGCTCACATGCTATTGAGGGCTCTATTAGCACATCTACCATCTCCTTTTGTTTAGCGATAGAAAGGTACGTATAATATTTTGATCCCTCAAAATGAGAAATCTTTATTCCAAAGAGATTAGACTCAAGTGTTTCTATTATTCTTTTGATATCTTCAGGCACGTTACTGTTTGTAGGAAGAGTATCTAAGGGAAATATTGTTTGATTTACTGGTTCATAAAAGTAGTGGGTTGAGAAGATTCCGTTTTCTATCTTAGTCAAATATTTTACTGATTTATACATCTTTAGGTTATAATTTAGATACTTATGCCCGATCTGCTCAAAAACTTGTACTTTAATGTAGAGAGCCTAAAAGGTAAAAAACTTATTTATATTCTTGTTGCTTTATTTATTGTTTTTATCTTCGTAGGTGTTCTGGTTGGCTATTTTATGACTCCGAGATTAAGTAAAGATGAAATGACAGGTGAGGATATAGTGTCCCCATCCTCCCCAAAGACATATTATGAAGGAAGAATTGAGTATATTAATCCTGAGTTTTACCCTCTCGATGATGTTTCCTACTCCCTAGTTGACTCAAAGGGTGAGCAAATCTTTCTTTTGAAGGCCTTAGACCAAAAGCTTTCGATTGCAGAGGGTCTTTTTGTTAAAGTATCAGGAAAGATGGGGAGATTGAAGGATAAAAAGACAGAAGTATTAATTGTTGATGAGATAGTAATCAAAAATGCCTCAGATTGAATTTAAAAATGTCACAAAAGAATATATTCCTGGTGATAAAGTATTAGATAATGTATCTCTATCTATCGATTCTGGCGAGTTTGTGTTTATTGTTGGTTCCTCTGGCGCTGGAAAGTCCACCTTAGTTGAGCTTTTAATAAAAGAAAAGGACCCTACTGAGGGGGATATCCTTTTTAACTCTGAAAGTGTATTAGATATCCCAAGAGATGAAGTTTCTAGTTTACGTAGAAAGATTGGGGTTGTGTTTCAAGATTTTAAGCTCTTAGAATCAAAAACAGTTTATGACAATATAGCAATTGCATTGGAAGTAGCTGATGTTCCAGATGAAGAAATTAGAGATGTGGTTCCAAATATATTAAGTTTGGTGGGTCTTTCAAAGCAAGCTGATAGGTTACCAAACGAGTTATCAGGTGGTGAAAAACAGCGAGTTGCTATAGCTAGGGCGCTTGCTCATGAGCCCGATGTTTTGATTGCAGATGAAGCTACAGGGATGATCGATCCTGATTCTGCAGACGGGGTTGTTGAGATTCTAGAAAAGATTAATTCTTTAGGAACCACGGTTATTATGGCCACACATGATACGAGAATTGTTGATAAACTAACAAAAAGGGTAGTTAGGATAGAAGATGGTAAATTAATTTCCGATCAAAAAGGAGGAAAATATAGTGAGTAACATTTGGAAAAATCTTAAATATTATCTAGATAAGGAAAAATTGATGAGTGTCGCACATCTTCTGGTAATGAGTGTGACCTTCCTTTTACTAGGTATTTTCATAAACATTATCGTTTTAACTCAGACTTCTCTTAAATATCTCGAGGAACAGGCTCAAATAACCATCTTTTTCAAAGATGAAGTTACTGAAGAAAAGATACTAGAATTAAAGATCTCTCTTGAGGCTGATGAAAGAATTTCAGGTGTTGAGTATGTTTCTAAGGAAGAAGCACTACGAATATTTAGAGAGATCAACAAAGATGAGCCAATTCTCTTGGAATCTGTATCAGCAAGCATTCTACCTGCAAGTTTGGAGTTAAAAACAAAAAATATTGGGAAACTTCAAGAGCTATCTGAGGAATTTAGAGCTGTGGAAGGAGTTGAAGAGGTACGTTTCTATAAAGATGTAGTTTCTAGATTTAAGACATGGAGTAACGTTATCTATATTGTTGGATTCTTCTTAGTGGTTATGTTTTTTATCATCTCCTACTCAGTCATTGTTACTGCATTAAGAACCACTATCATTTCAAGAGGCCAGGAACTTGAGATTATGAAGCTTGTTGGAGCAAAAGATAGTTTTGTTAAAAACCCATTTATATATCAGGGAGTATTTTTCGGATTAGTCTCATCTGGAATTGCTGCGATAGTCATAATTTTGCTTGGTGTGGGTATCTCGCAGTGGGGAATATTTGCAAAGGGGCTTTCCTTTGGATTTATTCATGGTTTTTATATCCATCCAATAATATTTTCAGTAATACTGGCTTTTGTTCTTTTGATTTCAGGATTTTTACTCGGGTACTTTGGTAGCAACGAAGCAGTAAAAAAGTATCTAGATTACTAAACTTTATGAAGATTAAACATATCTTTCTAACATTTCTTGTTATTTTCAGTTTTAGTTTCTTGATCACTCATGTTAATGCCGCAGATGAAGATAATGATGCAGAGGATCTAAGAGATAAGATCGAAGAGTATGAGGAAAAGATATCCGACCTTCAAGGTAAGGCAAAGACTCTTCAGAATGAAATATCCTATATGGACAGCCAAATCAGCCTCACTGAGCTTAGAATTCAAGAGAGTATATATAGGATTAGTCAGACAGAAGAAAAGATAAAAGATTTAGCAGAAGATATTGAGAACCTCAGAATACGTATTGAAAAGCTTGAGGATGCTATTGATTACCAGACAGAAGTACTTTCTTCTAGGATGAGAGAAAGATACAAATCAAGAGAGTCCTCTGGCCTCATGGTGCTATTTGGATCAGAAACCTTCAAGGAACTTATCCAAAAAACAGAGTATCTGAAGGTTATGGAGCTTCATGACAACAAACTGATTGATGAGATGGCAGCAACAAAAGATGCTTTCGAAGTACAAAAAAGACTCTTTGTAGAAAAGAAAGAAGAAGAAGAGGCACTAAAAAGACAACTTGAGGTAGAGAAGGCTAATTTAGATGCATACCGTCGAACATTAGAAGATCAGAAAGTTGCTAAACAATCTCTTTTAGAAAAGACCCAAAATGACGAAGTCAAATATCAAGAGCTCTTAGCAGATGCCATAAGAGAATACAACCAGATTGTTGGGGCAGCAGAGGCGCTAATTAACCAACAGTCACGAGAGGTAGAAAAAGGAGAGGCAATTGGAATTCAGGGAAATACAGGATATTCGTTTGGAGACCACCTTCACTTTGGAGTATATAGACACTCTTCTTTAGAAAGTATTGTTGGGTGGGACTGGTATTACTCGGATTATGTTGACCCCAACAGAGTCTTAAAAGAAAAAAATGTTTACTGGAATACAGGTTGTGAGTCACCGGGTAACAGAGAAACAGGTGACGGCGATTGGAGTTGGCCCATGAGTAGTCCAACTATATCACAGGGGTATGGGCACACCTGTTGGTCATCAATTTATTATGGAGGAAAGATCCACCCTGCCTATGATATGTATGGATCTTCTGGTTCTGTTATTTATGCTGTTGAAGATGGAGATGCATACTTTTGTAGAAACTGTCTAGGAGACGGTGGAAACGGAGTATTCATATTCCATGATGATGACTACATGACTCTTTACTGGCACCTGCAGTAGTTTCTACTCTAGTTAGAATTCATTCGATTGAGATTTTTGTATCTCTCATCCATTATTTTGATGTGAAAAAGATTTTTTTTGTGTTTTTTTTAATTCTTGTTTCAGGAAAAATCTTTGCAGAAGATACATACTTTGATTTTTACCCCAATCACCCTTTTATAGAGAGTGGTAGTGAGTTTGAGGTTACCTTTAAACACGAACTGGAAGGCTTTGGGGAGAAAGATTTTCTAGTTAGTTCTGTTGTAGATAGAGGAATTGTGAAGCAAAGGGGCGGCGAGTTTTCCATAAATTATCCTTTATCAGTAACGGGTTTTGGGAAGATTGATCTTTCTTTTGACATTTGGAACTTGAAAACAGGTGAAATACATAAAACACCTATAAGAACTGTGTGGAGCACTCTGGTTTATTCAAAATATATTGAGAGGTTAAATAGTAACCTTAGAAGTTTCACGGATGATAAAATGAGGGAGTGAAACAATTTAAAGATTGGATACCAGCAATAACAGTAATGCTCATCATTTTTATTTTCTCTTCTATTCCAGGACCTACCATTGATGATGCAGGTCTCAAAAGAGCCTCTCTTCAGATATCTGCCCACTTTGTTCTTTTTATGCTTTTAACAATCGCTTTTTTTAAACCAACAAAAAATATTCTTCTATCCATTCTTCTAACAATCCTTTATGCAATGACTGATGAAATTCATCAAATATTTACATACATGCGTTCTTCTAGTCTTTTTGATATATATGTAGATAGTTTAGGAAGTTTAATTTCAGGATTTTTCTTATGGAAGTTACTACCAACTCTACCCAAGAAACTAAAGAACTGGCTAAAAAACTAGCCAAGAATATAAAACCAGGAAATACAGTAGCCTTGTATGGAGATTTAGGCAGTGGTAAGACTACTTTTACTAGGTTTTTGGTAGAAGCCCTAGGTTTTGAAGAAAGAGTCCAAAGCCCCACATTTATAGTAGCCAGAAAGTATAAAAATATTAACCACATTGATCTTTACAGACTAACAACAAAAGAAGAGGTAAGAGATATTGGAATCGAGGAGTTTTTAGAGGACAGGAAAGCTATAAACATAATAGAGTGGCCGGAACTTGCTGAAGAATTTCTACCAAAAGATACAATACGTATATATTTTGAATATGTTGGTGATGAAAAAAGAAAAATCAAACTACCAGATCTTAATTAATACAGCAGTAAGAAGAGAAAAGGAGGTAAAACTTATGGATGGAGATAAAGAAGTTGGAAAGAGGTCTGGAGATATTGACATAGTTAGTTCAATAAAAGACCTACTTGATGAGAATAATCTTAAACCATCAGATGCAGAATATATTCCAAATCTAGGACCAGGGTCATTTACTGGACTAAAAGTTGGAGTAACAATATCAAATATTCTAAACCTCATATTTGGAAGAAAAAATATTGGTGAGTTAGACCTCCCAGAATATGGAAGTGAGCCCAATATTCAGAAATGAAAAGAGCCTGGGAGGGAGGCTCTTTTGATTTTTAGGTCACCCTTGTTGCTGCAAGATCATTAAATTCAAGGGCTCGAAGCCACTTATTAAAGAGGTTAATGTTATTTTGAATCTTCCAGTATTTGTCCATGTTGTCAGTATTTCTAGCTTCGTTCGCTTCCTCCTCGAGGTCTGTTACTTTTTGAAACGTATCTAACATAAGGGTCTTAGTTTCTTTTTTCATCCTCTTCTCCTCCTATATTTTGTTTTTCGGATTTCTTGAAAAAGTATACCAAATGAAAGACAAAAATGAATCAATGTATAATAGTATTTATATGAAGATACTAGTAACCGGTGCTGCCGGATTTATAGGTTCCCATACTTGTGAAAGATTAAAAGAATTAGGACACGATGTAGTTGGTATTGATAATTACAGTGACTACTACTCTGTAGAGTTAAAAAAATCTAATGCCAAAACCCTAAAAGAAAAGAGTGTTGAGGTTATTAAACTAGATGTATTCAAAGATGATCTCACAGATATTATTAAAGATGTAGAAGTTGTGTTTCATTTTGCTGCAAAACCAGGAATTGACATGGAGGCTCCCATCAAACCTTATGTAGAAAATAATATTTACGCTACAGAAAACCTTTATTTAGCACTAAAGGACTCACCAACATTTAAATATTTTATCTTTGCTTCAACCTCTTCTGTATATGGAGCATTTGCTACAGAAGATGAAACAGCTGCACCTAAGCCAGACTCTCACTATGGTGCTACTAAACTATGTGCTGAACAACTTTTAATGGGTTATCAAAGAGATAGTGGATTTCCAGTAACGTCAGTAAGATTTTTTAGTATTTATGGTCCAAGAGAAAGACCAGATAAGTTATACACAAAGTTAGTAGATTGCATAATGAATGATAGACCCTTTCCTTTATTTGATGGATCTGAGAAACACTTGAGAAGCTATACGTATATTAGTGATATTGTGGATGGCTTGATGTTAGTTTTAGATAACCCAGACAAGTGCATTGGAGAAATATTTAACCTTGGAATTGACAGCAGCATTACCACGGGAAGAGGAATTGAGATTGTGGAGGAAGTTGTTGGTAAAAAAGCTAAGATTGAAACGAAGCCAAAAAGACCTGGGGACCAATTAAAGACGGAAACTAACATCAAAAAAGCAAGAAAGATTTTAGGGTATAATCCTACCACTGCGCCTGAGGAAGGTATTAAAAAACAGGTTGAGTGGTATAAGGATAAGATATGGAAAAAAATAAAATTGTATCAATAGTTATTCCTTGTTATAACGAGGAAAAAAACGTAAATAGAACCCTAGATGAGCTGTTGGAAATAGCTAAAAATCATAGGTATGACTTTGAGATTATTGCAATAAACGATGGAAGTGAAGACGGTACCTGGGATGTCATAAAAGAATATTCTGGGAAACACCCTGAAGTTAAAGGTATTAACTTTATGACCAATTATGGTCAGAGTGCTAGTTACACAGCAGGGTTTGAAGCTTCAAAGGGAGATTATATTATTACTGTGTCTGCAGATTTAGAAATTCCTCTAGAGAATGTAGCTAAGGTGATTGAGTTTTTAGACCAGGGTTACGACTTTGTAAATACAAACAGAAAAGGAAGATGGGGCAAGGGAGGGCATGCTCTAAAGAGTGGTTTAGCTAACAAAGTTATTGGAAAGATTTCCAAGGTAAAAATGAAAGATAGAGGATCTGGTATTAAAGGAATGACTTCTGGCATTGCTAAGCTTTACGGTGGAATGCACAGACTTATTCCTGATTATGCGAGTGTTTATGGTCCTAAAATGATTGAATTTGATGTTGATTTTAAAGATAGAGACTACGGTGAGTCAGCATACAAAGGGCAAAAAAGCCCTATTAAGGTAGTTTTAGATCTATTTACCCTAGCTTTTATGCTTTACTTCGCTAAAAAGCCTTTTAGAGCCATGCCCTCCCTTGCCCCATCTTCCTTTTCTGTTTGTATTTACAA
>JBHPFT010000018.1:0-9237 GCA_042571445.1 Patescibacteria group bacterium | reverse complement strand
TTTCCAAAGAATAGAAAATCTTCAACGATGTCATATATAAAATGTGCAGAAAATGATAGGAATAGTGCTAAAAGATAAGACTCGCTTTTTCTGAAGAAGTATAAAGAGAGTAGAGAAGTAATGACGGGAGACAAGAGAGTGTGAGAATAAAGACCTGTTAGATACTTGTGATTTTGTTTTAAGAACTTTCTTAGTTCTGAGATCCTTTTTGCGCTTAGAAGATTTTTTACCATTGTGGAATACTCTGTCTTTTTTCCGTAGGTAAGGAAGTATATTACGTGATCAAGATCAGGTAGAGTGTTTCCTATTACCCCTAAACCTATTAGTCCCCTGACGTCTGATGCGGGAAACAGCTTATTTACTAGCAAGGCAGAAGCTACACCAAGAAATATGTGGATTAGAAGATGGAGTGTTTCGCTTTTAGATTTTAATATTTTTCTTAGCTTAGACATTAAATCTTAGTTAAGATCTCACAACCATCTTTTGTTACTAAAACAGTATGCTCAAATATACAGAAGTCACCTTCCTGCATTTTTGTACTCCACTCGCTTGTATTTAGTACAACGTCGCTTTTTGAACCTACTAGAGACTCTACACATATAGTCATTCCCTCTTTTAGTTTTGGACCCTCATTCTTGCTTCCATAGCAAGAGATCTCAGGTGGTTCATGCATTTCATATCCAATACCATGTCCCGCATAATCTTTTAATACCTTAAAACCTTGTTTTTCCACTACTTTTTGGAGCTTACTTGATAAAACACCCACTCTAACATTATGTTTTACCTTTGAAATAGCTTCGTAGAGTGCATTTTCACTAGTTTCTAGTAGCTTAGCCTTTTCATTAGAAACATCTCCTACAGGGGCTGCAAAGGCACTGTCTACGAACAGATCTTTATGTTTAATCACAGTATCTACACTAACGATGTCCCCATCTTTAAGAACCCTTCCTCTTTGAGGAAAACAGTGTACACACTCATCATTAATACTGGTACATAGACCAGTTGGGAATGCAGAAAGACCATAACTTTCGTATCCTTTACACCCAGGTATAACATTATTCTTTTTACAAAGATCTAAAAATAGTTCTTCTAACTCCCATACATCAACACCTGGTTTTATAGCAGATTTAATTTCATTTAAGATATTAGCAAGAATCTTTCCTCCCTCTCGCATAATCTCTATCTCTTCAGCTGTTTTAATGGCGGCTTCACTCATGGGTGATATTATACCTCTATGAGAGCTGGATTTGTGAGAAGTCTTCCTAAGGGTAGTAATTGTATAGCAGACCTATTTTACTTCAAGGGATTAGATGTAGTGGTAAAGTATTGTGGGAACAGATCACTAGATACTGAGTTTGGGAATATGATTATCAGGGATTATTTCGATATTAAGAAAATTCTAGAGTCCGAGGGAATAAGAGTTCCTATAACTTATGATGTGTTTCTAGATAGAAGTAAAAGGTCTAATCTTTATATTGTGGAGAGTTATATGGGTAGGTCTTTGAAAAAGATATTGAAAGAGGACAAGAGGTATATAAACACACTTGTTCACAAATCTGCTGCTTTTATAAAGAGTCTCCCACAAAATGTTCCACTTGATACTAACCCTGGAAATATAGTTATTGATTCGTATGGAGAAATTGCTTTTATAGACCTTATCCCACCGAATCAGTGGAAGTATCGAAATACTGAGTGGGAGTTAAGTATGAGCAAGGCCTTTAAGACCACATCCAGAGATTTTGACTATCCAGAAAAACAAGCTGCTTACTTTAGTACACAGGGAAGGATAAAAAGATTCTGCAAACATATTAATAATTTGTTGATAGCAAATAGGTAAGAGATTACAATATAACCATGAAAGTAAACATGAAAAAACTAAATACTAAAAAATTCCTTCCTGGATTACTCGCTGCTGTTGTAATTATAGGGGGATACCTCTTTTATATTAATTTTGTATCTACAGATACTATTACTGTAACGGGAAGTGCTACTCATGAGATAACTAATCAAATAGCTAGTTTCACTATTACAGTAGAAGTAAATGATGAAGATAAAGCCGTTGCTGTAGAAGACGTAGAAGAACAAGTAAATGAAATCATTGATGCAATAAAGGACTTCGGTATTCCAGAAAAAGATCTTCAAACTCAACATCTAAATATTTACCAGCGAGATGAGCCCTTTGTAGAAGACGGAAGAACAACGTATGAACCAGGAGATTGGTATGCAAGTTACTCTGTAGAAATTACTCTTAGAGATCTAGATAAATCATCTAGTTTAACAGCACTTTTAGCAGGATTTGATAACTCAACAATGTGGGGTCCTAACCTAAGAGTAGATCCAGATGAAATAAATGAAGAAGATATTTTAAATGATGCTGTAGAAGATGCAAGACAAAAAGCTGGTGCTTTAGCTACAGCAAGTGGTAAAAGAATTGGAAAGATAGTAAATATAGTTGAAGGTGGTGGGGGAGGCTATCCAATAGGTTTAGTTAGAGAAGGAGGTATGGGTGGCGCAGGACTTCCTATAGAACCAGGTAGCTCTAGTATTACTAAAACAGTAACTGTAACTTTTAGATTGAAGTAAAGAAATAAAATAGAAGAGCGAGCAGGAGCTAAAACATAATAATAGACTCCTGCCCGCCTTTGCGCCCGCCGTTAGTACTTTTTCTCTTACTCTTTTCTCGCGCATCAGAAAAGTATCAGTAGCGAGAAAAAGCCTTCTCGAAAAAACAGAAAATGCCGGAAAGTGCCTTGCTACTAGACATGGTTCCGGGGTGTACTAGGCGCAGACAGCCCACAATGCCCAGTACGCGAACTCTAGTGATAATATACTACACTTTGGAGGAAAATTTCAACTTAGATAACGATACTAACAATTCTATTCTTCACGTAAATCACTTGTTTTGGTTCTTTTCCACCTAAATATTTTTGTATTTTCTCATCAGCAAGGGCCATTTCTGTTACGTTCTCTTCAGATTCATCTGCTGATACTTCAATTTCAGATCTAACCTTCCCATTTATTTGAATTGGAAGAGTAACAACTTCATCTTTAGTTAGGCTCTCATCAAATTTTGGCCATTCTTGTATATGCACACTGTTCTCTTTATTCCATTTTTTGAAATTATTTAATTCTTGCCAGATTTCTTCACACATAAAAGGAGCAAAAGGAGCTAGGACTTTAATAAAATCTAGGTACATCTCTTTATTTATCTCTTTTTCACTCTTTATCTTGTTTAAAAAGATCATAAATTCAGATACACAGGTGTTCATCTTTAGATCATTTATCATTTCTGTAACGTTCTTTAACATTTTGTGATACGCCTTTTGTATCTCAGGAGTCGCTTTAACATCACTAACTTTATCTTTTAGATTGAATACAGTTAATATGAACTTATTTAGAGCCTTTATACTACTTGGATTCCATGGGTAAACATCTTCGTATGGTCCTAGGAATAAAACAGTCATTCTTAGTGCATCTGCACCATGTTCATTAACTACTTCCATAGGTTCCACAACGTTTCCTCTGGACTTACTCATCTTTTTACCATCTGCTCCTAGCATCAGACCTCCATTTAGTCTCCATTGATATGGCTCTGGAGTTGGTACTAGCTTCTGGTCATACAAAAACTTGTGCCAGAATCTAGAGTAGAGAAGATGCATTGTTGTATGTTCTGCACCACCAAAGTATTTATCTACAGGTAACCAGTACTTTAGCTTTTCAAAGTCAGCAAACCCCTTGTCATTATTTGCATCAATATATCGGATGTAGTACCAGCAAGATCCTGCCCATGTAGGCATAGTACTTGTTTCTCTTTTCGCTTTCTTTCCGTTAATCTTTGTATTAATCCAACCTTGATCTCTTTCAAGAGGAGAAGAGCCATCTTCTGTAGGTGTGTAGTCTTTTAGTTTAGGTAGGTTAAGTGGTAAATTATCTTCTACTGATTTAGGATCATCTACATCACAGATAGGTTTAATACTTCCATTTTCTAGATGAACAAGAGGGATAGGCTCTCCCCAGTATCTTTGTCTACTAAATACCCAATCTCTAATATTATATTGAACATCAGGTTTTCCAAGACCCTTCTTTTCTAAATCTTCAGTAATTTTTTCAACAAAATCTTTTGAACTCATTCCGTCGTACTCACCACTGTTTATCACTGTGCCCTCATCTACAAAGGGTAGATCTTGTTTTACTTTAGGTTCAATAACCTTAACAACTTCTAAATCAAATTTATCTGCAAATTCATAATCCCTAGTATCGTGTGCAGGTACTCCCATAACTATTCCAGTTCCATAATCCATAATTACGTAATCCGCAACGTATAAAGGTACTTGCTTTTCACTCAAAGGCACTTTTACCTTAACTCCTTTAAGTTCTACACCTGTTTTTTCTTTTAATGTTTGCCTTTCTAAATCAGATTTATTAATAGATTTCTTAATATATTCTTCAACTTCTTTTCTATTTGAGCACTTCTCAAGAAACTTTCCAATCATAGGATGTTCTGGAGCAATAGTCATGAAGGTAATACCAAATAAAGTGTCTGGTCTTGTTGTAAACACCTCAAACTGGATATTATCTGAGCTAAACTTAATGGTTGCTCCTTCACTTTTACCAATCCAGTTAATTTGGGCATTCTTTATGGAATCTGGAAAATCTACCTCGTTTAGTCCTTGAATGAGCTTTTCTGCGTATTGAGGAATCTTTAATACCCATTGACTAAACATTCTTTTTTCAACAGGATGGTTTCCTTTTTCTGATACTTTAAGTCCATCTTTTGTATTAATAACTTCCTCATCAGCAAGCACTGATTTAAGATTAGGGCACCACCAAACAGGCATCTCTTTGTATTCAGCCAATCCTTCTTTATATAATTTTAAAAAGATCCACTGAGTCCACTTGTAGTAGTTAGGATCAGTTGTTTTTATCTCTCTGTTCCAATCAACTCCGTATCCCATCCTCTGAACAGACTCTCGATAATATTCAACAGTTTCATCAATTAACTTAGATGGATGTTTTCCTTCTTGAATAGCAAAGTGTTCTCCAGGTAATCCAAATGCATCCCATCCCATTGGAAACATGACATTAAATCCATTCATTCTTAGATACCTTGAATAAACATCAGGCAAGGTGTATCTCATCACATGACCAATGTGAAGTGCACTACCAGAAGGATAGGGAAGTTCAGCTAAGATATATTTTTTTGGTTTATCAGAAAAGTCTACAGCTTCATAAATATTCTCTTTAGCCCAATGTTTTTTCCATTTCTCTTCAATTTTTTTATGGTTATACTCCGCCATAGCAATGATAAAACGATTCTACCATGGCGTAGGGTTGTCATCTAGTATTCAGAAGCAAATAGTTAGCTATGTTATAATTGCGCCAAATTAATAAATGAAGGGAGAAAAATGACTAGAGGTCAAGAAATGGTAAATCTATTCTTAAGTGTATTCCCATTTGTTTTCGGAATAGCAGCAACTGAAATGTACTTTGATTATCGTATAAAAAACGAAGAGTTAAGTATATACAGTTACATCTCTAGAGCTTTAAAAAATTACTTAATAGCCGCTCTAATTGAATGCATTGTTGTTGGTATAGCTATAGATTTAGGGGTGACTTTTATTGATTACGAGATTATTGAGAGCGTTAAAATTCTGCTATTTTGTGCAGTTTTTATAGTTTTTCTTCTATTTTGGTTGCCAAAAATTATAAAACTTAGCAGGATGTACTATTCGAAAGAGAGGTAGCGTGGAAGAGTTATATTCCAGTTTGATTATTGGAGTACTGCTGTCCTCCTTTGCAGTAATTATAGGAGCAGGAGTACGAGGGGAGGGCATAGATATAGCCGATAAAATGTCTGAAAAGAACTATGCCGGGGTTCTAAATATTTCTTTCAATTTGATTAAAAGATGGGTTACTATAACCATAGGGGGTTATGCTGTTTTGTGAGTTATTTCGACCACTTTTTTAATCGTATACTAAAAACCTAGATTAACCTCTAGGTTTTTTTCGATTTTACTTCTAAGAATAAGTAATTTATAATCCCAGCAAGTATATAGAAACGGAGGGTGATATGTCCTACGATATTTTGTACGCCGTGGATGTTGTTTTAGTTACTCTAATCGTCTTTGTAATTGCGAGTATCGGAAATACAGACAAAATTAGTTTCAAACGCAGAAAGTTAGTAGGAATTTCTAACAGTTCTTTGATTGCTCTGGGATCTTGTGCTGTTATTTCAGTGTTGGTCACTAGTCTTGCTTGTATGAGACCCCCTACTGTAGGGTTAAAATTGATTACTGAAGTTCTCTGCTATACGGCAGTTTTTTATGCCATTCTGTTTTGTCTCTCTGTCTGGTATTCAAAAGATAAGGAAAAGTAGTACTACAAAGCTGGATAACTATATATAATCCAGCTTTTTAGTTGCCTATTTTACTAAATTTAGGTAATATTAGCTGCTATGGCAAAGAAAAAAGGAAATAGAAACTTAATAGCACTTGAGTGTACCGAAACAGGTAGACAAACTTATGTATCCCAAAAGAATCGTGTTAATTCAGAAGGTAAACTAGAACTTAAGAAATATAATTCTAAACTTAGAAAGCACACTGTTCACAAAGAAGTTACTAAACTTAAGTAGTTTCTCTTAAAGACCTTTTTATTTCATTTATTGCCTTTTTAGTTTTAGCTTCTTTTATCCAGTCTCTACTTGGCTTTTTCTTATTCTTTGATGTTTTTATCTCAACTCTGTCTCCACTTTTAAGTTTTGTGGTCACTGCTTTAAACTCGTTATTTATAAGTGCTCCCACACAGCTATCTCCTAAATCTTTATGTATTGCATATGCAAAATCTATAGCGTTAGCGCCAAGAGGAAGCTCGATGATATCTGCTTTTGGGGTAAAGACATAAATCTTATCTTTGAATTCATCTAGATTAATATTTGATTTTAATTCTAAGAAGTTTAGGTGTTTCAAAAAGTCTGGATTTCTCTTCAATTTCTTTTTTAGTTTGTTCCCTATCTTATAAAAAGCATGACTAGCGATACCAAATTCATTATTTTGATGCATCTCGTGTGTCTTTATTTGTATCTCTAAGTAGATATGCTCAGATACTTTAAATGTATTGTGGATACTTTGATAACCACCAGTTTTTGGATTTTGAATATAATCATCTCTTTCTTCAGGAAGGTAGTCCCAAATCTGCTTTAGTACTCCTTCTACTGCATAACAATCCTCAACACTATCAAGTATTATTCTCATTGCAGCAATATCATAAATCGTTGATAAGTCCTTACTTCTATATTTTTGCTGCTTTCTATATATTGAATACACGTGCTTTATTCTGTAGTCTATCTTTGATTTAATTTCCTTCTCGTTAAGTATTTCCTTAGTAAACTGTGCAATCTCTTCTAACTCCTTTTGAAGTTCAGGTAGATTTTTTTCCAAATAATTTTGAATATTAAAGAATATATCAGGATGAAGTATCTTAAAGGCTTCATTTTCCAGAGTATTTACAAAGTTGTGAACCCCTAAAAGCCTACAAATTGGGGCATAGATGTACAAAGCTCTTTCTGCTACCTTCTTTGACTGATCTTTTTCTAGTGCATAAGCTGTTTTAATATTCTCAACTTTATCTGCAAGTCTTAAAATTAGAGCCTTTGGACTATCTACTAGATTGAGAAAGGCTTGGAGTATTAGTGCCTCATCAATATCTTTGGCATAGATATGAGTTAGTTCACTTTCTGCTAGCCTATTATATGATTTAGCTATTTCAAGGCCCTCATTCCCAAAGTATTCGATAATCTTTTCTTCACTTGGAGTATCTTCACACCTAAAAATATGGTGGAGATAGGTTCCAACTATAATATCTTCGTCTTCAATCCCATTTTGAATAAGTAAATCTACAACACCTTGGATATGGTCAAAACAGGTATTACCGCACTTCCTTATCTCTTTTTGATGATAATTTTTAGAAAATTCTTTAACTTTAGTTATTTTTTGGCTCTTGTTCATTTTAGTTAAAAGGAAAGTTAATAAACAAAAGCCCATACACAAGATGCAAGGATTAAAATACATTTAGATTGCATGTGTATGATTGTTCTGGTCACAAAAATCATTATTGCATAATCTAGTCTGGTTGCAAGACTTTTCGAAACATGTTTGGTATACTAACCTGTTAGAGTGTAGGTTTTTATAAAATCATGAAAACTGGAAGACTATTTGTTGTAGCTACGCCAATTGGAAATCTGTCCGATATAACCCTTAGAGCCTTAGAGGTGTTAAAAAATGTTTCATATATTCTTTCAGAAGATACTAGAGAGACACATAAATTGTTAGAGAAATATGAGATATCCGCTTCCCAAATTTCATATAGAGACCAGAATCACACAAAGGTACTTCCAAAAATTATACAGATTTTAAATACAGGCTCTGATGTAGCCTTAGTTTCAGATAGTGGAACGCCTTTAATATCAGATCCCGGATTTAAGCTAATAAGTGAACTACTTGATCAAGGATACAACGTAGAATCTATTCCAGGCCCCTCAGCATTAATTTCTGCACTTGTTTCCTCTGGACTTCCCACAGATAAATTTAGTTTTGTTGGTTTCTTACCAAGATCCTCAGGTCAGATAGTAAAGATTCTTACAAGTTATGGAAATTCAGACTCAACCTTAATAATCTATGAGTCTCCATTCAGGGTTGAAAAGCTTCTAAATTACATAAAAGATACTCTGGGAGATAGGCAAGTGGTCTTAGCCAAAGAGCTTACTAAAATACATGAGAAATTCTATCGAGGAACTACCTCTGAAGTATTAGACGAGATTAAAGGAAAGAAACACAAGGGTGAGTTTGTTGTTTTAGTTGCAAAAGAGGGTTTCAAATGAATATTAGAATTAAATTATCCGAACAAAAACATCTAAGAGAGGTTCTTGGAAAGCTAAAGAAAGAACAAAAAAGAGTTGAAGAAGGTCTTGGAGTAATTACTGAAGATAATCTTGCTAGATTGAAAGAACTTCGAGAAGGGGGTACTGGAAGTAGTGGATTTGGATACACAGACTTTGATATGTTTTTACAGCAACTCTCAGAAAGGAATGCTGCTTATGATATTAAGGGTCAGTATAAGAGATTAGAAGAACTAGATTACCTTTTAGATGAACCATATTTTTCAAGAATAGATCTAATTAATCCCAAGGAGGATAAGAAACAAGAAATCTATATTGGTAAATTTGCATACACCGATGAGGAT
>JBHPFT010000017.1:0-9393 GCA_042571445.1 Patescibacteria group bacterium | reverse complement strand
AATTATATTTAACCCAATATTAATGATTGTGGTACTTGTTGGTCCTGTTGCAGTCCTTACTGAACTACTAAAGTTTCTATTAAATGCAGAATACATTGCAGCATTTTGAATATCTCCGTCATACCACTCCGGAGGTTTAAACTTAAGATCTTCAAATCTTTTAGCCCAAATATCTTCTACTCCAAATACAGTTGCATATGGAAGTAACTTTTCAAAAAACATTTGATTTTTAGCTTGAAAATCAAGTTGTTCATCTTGAGATTTAAGAAAGTTAAGTAGAGATTTAGCTTTAGAATATTTATCTATACCAAGATCTGTCCTTTGAGCTGATTTTTGACCAAAAGCAAATGCCACAATCATTAATATTGGGTTAAATATAATTAGTCCTAGTACACCAAGCACTATGTTGTTTGTAGCTACTTTAGAAGGTTCTTTATGAAACATTCCCATATCCATAACTGTCTGTTCTAGCTGCTTTTGAAACTCATTAAGTTTAGTGTGAAATTTAGTATTTGACTTTAATTTATTTAATTCTGTCTCTTTTTTGTCTCCAAAAATACCTTCTAAGAGGGTTTTTTCGTATTCCTTAAGACTTTTATCATTCTTAAACTCTTTTAGCTTTTCAAATTTAAATTTCTTTTTCTTTACTTGAATTATCTTTAGATACCCTCTTTGTGCTAGATCAATTAGTGAAGCGGTTACCTCTTTGTGATCAGTAACTTTATCTAAGACTAGCCCTGTTTCTGCGGGTGTAAATTTCTTCCTTCCATCTTTAGGAGGAGAAAACCATGCGGCAACAATTTGTTGTTTTTCTTTAGTGTTCTTCTTATCTTTAAGGTAGTTTCTAAGAATTTTTAGTGGTAAAAAGACATACCAGAATAACACAAACATTCCAGCTAGAATTATAAAGACTATTTGGAGAAACCCAGACGTATCTCTTCTTGCTTTTAGTTCAGTAACATAACCCTTAGGAAAAGAGACTGCTATTGATAGATTTTCCCCTGACGAGAAAGTACGACTCGATATAGCCCTAGCATCGTGATCACCAATATATGTGGAACACGACTGAGAAGAACTTCCATACCAACCTTCGTAACAAACTACATCTATTTTGTTAGATGGGATGTCTTTTGGAAGAATAATTTTTCCTTCTACTCTATTGATTGATACTGGCCACTCAGTACCACTAATATTCCAAAAGAGTTCATCGTGATCTGAAAAGTACGTTAAGGCACCTGAAACCTTATAAGTTACAACATAGGTATGTATTCCAGTAATAGTCTGATTTGCATCTCCAATTTTTAATCTAATATAGTCGCCTTTTTTTGATTCCTGGAATTGGTAAGGGGTTCCTTTATCATTTGTGATTTGCAGTACGTCTGTGTTTAAAATGTAATTTTTACCTTGAAGATTCTCTCTTTTATAGTCTAAAAATCTATAGATACCATGTTTATCTGGTAATTCTTGAAAATTATATTTGATAGTTTCTTTAACATTGATTGTGCCATCTTCATTTACTGTAATTTCTGAGTAAAAACCTTCAATTTGTTCGCTTTGAGCAAAACTAAAAGAAATAGCTAGAATAGCAATGATGCCTGTAAAAAGCAGTGATAAAAATAGTTTTAATCTTTTAGTCATCTATCTTTGGTGGGCGAGACAGGACTTGAACCTGCACAGGATTAACTCCCACAACGACCTCAACGTTGCGCGTATACCAATTCCGCCACTCGCCCAGATGTTTCAAATTATACCTTAAAAGCGTACCTTTTGGTGCCGGAGATGGGACTTGAACCCATACCCACATAGTGGACTACCTTCTGAAGATAGCGTGTCTACCATTCCACCACTCCGGCATCTAGGCATATTTTAACGTAAGGTTAATGAAAAATCAGCTTTAGTTTGAGTTACTCTTCTTCGGAAAGATCTTTTATTTGATCAAGTATTAGTTTATCTAACTCATCTCCTGATTCTTTTTCTACATTTGTTAGATCTTTATATATCTTTTCTGCTTCTTTAATATCTTCGTCTATTTTACTACTTATCTCACTTATCCTCCTTTTAATAGTTTCACTGTGTTCATAGTATCTATTTCCCATATAGTTCATTTCTGAACATAATGTTTTCAGTTCATTTTCTAGTTCTTCAACTGTTTTGCTTTTTTTATTCTCTTTTACTTTTGTAACTGCGTCACTCATATTATGATTCCGAAGGAAATACTTCTATCCCGAGTAATCCAAATAAATTAAAATACTTTTTAAGTAGCTTTCCCAAGGACCTTATACTAATGCGACCTGAACTAGAAAGCCCCGTGGTCTTCAGTAGGTGCTCATAGTCGGCTACTGCTTTTGAATTTCCTGTGTAGCTTTTTGATACAAGTTCGTTCCACATTTTTAAAGCATCCTCTAATTTGAACGTTTCCTTTTCTTCTTCACTTTTTCTTTTACTATTCTCATTAAATGCGTTCTCAATTAGTACGCCTATTGTAAAGGCATCTTTCTTATCTTCTTGCCTCTCACTATCATCTTGAGTTTTACCTGTGATTATATTCTCAAATGCTTTTCTTTGTTCCTTAAATGGTTTTGCCTTATTGACCTGTCTATCTATTTTTTCGTCTGCTTTTATTAGTTCTTTCTTCATTTCTTCTATATTTTTAAGAATCTTTTTAGCATTATCCTTACTTTCCTTTATCTCCTCACCACGAGTTACAACAGCTGTCTCTCTTCTAATAGAGCGTCTAGATTCACCAATAGTTGCTAAGGCGTTTTCTAGCTTTATTTTCTTTTCCTCTGCTTCCTTTATTTTAGAAAGAAACTCTTCGTGTTCTATCTCAGTGACCGTAATAAGAAGATCTGCTTCGTTTCTCTCTTTTGTCATTTCTTCAACCCCTCTCTCAATAGGTTTAAGTTTTTCATCATAGTGTTTCACTAGCTTTCCAGCTATAGTATCTCTTGTTTCAATAAACTCCTTATTCTTTTTTTGTCTTTCAACATACTTTTCCTTATACCCGTTTTTCTCAACATTTAACTTACCTACCTTAGAATTAATTTTGGTTAATTTAGCTCTCAGTCCGGCTACACCAGGTTTATTTTCGTCTTCTAAATCTTTTAAGGCTTCTTCTATAGTCTGTCTTGGAGTATCAAATTCTTTTATTTTCTCGTCTGCATCACCCATCTTCTTCTCCCATGTGTTAGCTTTTTTTTGATGTTTATCTATCAAAAAGTTATCATAAGCTATAGCCAATTTAGCTGCGGGCCTGTTAATTAAGGGGTTTTCAAAAACCTTCTCAGCGAAAAGCCTACCTCTTTTAGGTAAACTATTCATAATCTCTTGATTACTGTCACTGAGTGTAGTTTCCTTTCCAACATCTTCAGCGTCAGAGTCAACTATCTCATCCTGGTTTAAGCTATCGGCGCTTTCTAGTTTATTAGTAACCATTTATATTTAAATCTTCTAATTAAACTTTATGCTAATAACTTAAGAAGTTCAACTGTACCTCTAGTTATGTAGTCACAGTCCTATGTTATTTAACATACTTTCTACGTTACTTACCTGTAATAGAGGTTATTTAGGCAAAAAAAAGAGGTCAGATTAAGGATCTGACCTTTAATAATGTTACTTCTTTTTCTTCCCTTTTCCACGCTTCTTTTTATTATTTCGATGACTTCTCACTGGTTTATGATTTTTATTCCATTCTTTTACATTAAGTCCATTTACCTTTGCACTCGTTTTCTCTGACAACAGTATCCTCCTATTCAACTAGTGTTAGTAAATCCTCTGTCCTTCTAATAATATAGTCAGGCTTAGCATCAGCAAGTATCTTTTCTACATTATACCCCCAAGTTACAGCAGCTACCTTAATACCTACTTGTCTTGCTGCTTTTATATCTCGTGTCTCATCTCCAATATATATAACCTCATCTTTTTTTAGTTTTAATCCTCGAATAGTTGATTTAAGTTTTCTACCTTTTCCAAAAAGAAAATAGCACTGTTTAATAAAATCGAAATACTCAATCTGATCATCTTTAATAAACTTTGTTACCATTTTGTGAGTATTTGTTGTAACAATACCTAGGATAATTCCTTTTTCCTTCAACGTTTTGAGAACTTCAGGAAGACCTTCAAACGTTGTTAATTTCTCAATATTCTTATTTAATTTTCTAAGAAACTTAAAACTATATATAAAGAGTTTAAATTTGGATAATCCAAGACTTCCATAAAAGTCTTCAGATGTTGTTCCCCTAAACTTTTCAATATCAATTTTATCTTCTCCTAACAGTTTAAGTTCTCTGTTTAACTCAATAGCAGTATTTACAGCAAAAGGGAGGGTATCTGCAACAGTACCATCAAAATCAAATATTAGTGCTTTAACCATTACTATAATCAAAACACATTTTAGCTATCTCAGAAAGTGTTTGTTTACCTTTTTGCTTTGGTGAGGGTGGTGGGATTCGAACCCACGACACCCCGGTTAAGAGCCGAGTGCTCTGCCACTGAGCTACACCCCCACACTTTTGGCGCCCCCAGAGAGATTCGAACTCCCGACCCCTCGTTCCGAAGACGAGTGCTCTAATTCCGCTGAGCTATGGGGGCTAATCCAATCGATTATATTATACCTTAGAACTAAATGCTAAAATGGTTTATATGGAAAAATATAAGAAATACTTCCCATATATTTATGTTGTCTTTCTAATTTCTTCTTTCTTCTATGTTAAATCTGTTCTAAAAGAAGGAGATCTAAGAGATTATGATGATGAAGTTGAAAAGGCACAGAAAGAACATCCTGTTGATGTAACACTTGTTGTTAGTGGAATAAGTTATTCTGTAAGACTTGAGTCAGGAGACACAGTTTTAGACTTATTAGAAGATCTAAGAGGAGACGATAAGTTCTATTACGAAAAAACTGATTATACGTATGGCACTGAACTAGATACTGTAGATGGCGTTAAACCTTCTTCTGGATATAAATGGAAAGTATTTAAAGGTGAAGAGGATATTACATACACCATTGGGGACGTTTACTTAACTGATAAGGCTACTTATACAATTAGATTAGAAAAAGAGTAGCTATTCGTATCTTAAAGCCTCAATCGGATCCTTTTTACTTGCTTTTACTGCAGGGTACGTTCCAAAGATTATCCCTACTAAGATACTAAATCCTAATGCCATAAGAACAGACCAAAGGGGTATCTCTGCTTCTATTAATGAAGAGATGGCAATAGTTGTTATCCACCCAAAGAAGAGTCCTATCACTCCCCCAGTCATACTAATTACAACAGCTTCAATCATAAACTGAAGTCTAATATCTTTGCTTGTTGCCCCTAGTGCTTTTCTTAATCCAATTTCTCGGGTTCTTTCTGTCACTGAAACTAACATAATATTCATAATTCCGATACCCCCAACAAGTAGACTAATTCCCGAAATTGCTGCAAGAGCAACAGTTAGCATGCTTAGGATGCTCTCAATTGATTCTAAGATGTCTTTTTGGGTCATAACAGTAAACTCATCATCATCAAGATCTCTCATCAGTGCTAGCTCAACCTGATCGATAGCCTCCTCAAAATCTACGTCCTCCCAAGCTTTTGCTCCAATTTGGATAATACTTGCTCCAGGAAACATGTCTAGTGTAGTTGTATAAGGAACTATTAGTGATTCATCGTAATCAGGGTTTTTCTTGCCCAAAATACCAATAATCTCGTAAGACTTTCCTTCAACTTTTACCTTTTTACCTAAAGCATTCTCATCTCCAAAGAGCTCGTCATTTAAGATATATCCAATAACTGCAACTCTAGCACTACTTCTTTCCTCTGCCTTAGTGAAATACCTGCCCTCTTGAGCATAGGTATTAAAGATGTAGTCAGATCGATAATTTACACCAACAATTTGTGCATAATAGTCATGGGTTTTATACTTAACAGTTTTTCCAAGCTGGGTTGCTGGGGTTACAGCCTCTATATGACTTGCAGCATATCTTTCTATAAGATCAGAGTGTTTTGCTTCTAAATTAGAACTTCCAAGGCTTTTTCCCACTTCTCTAAAAGTACTACTACCTGTATTAATATTTCCACTCATAACAAAAATAAGATTTGATCCCAATGCTTCAAACTGTCCTTCAATATAGTTTTGAACTCCTTTAACAAGAGAAACAAGGGATACTACTGCAAAAACTCCAATAATTACCCCCAACATTGTTAGAAATGATCTAACTTTATTTAGTCCCAACGAATCTAGTGCTGTTTTTAATGTTTCTCTAACGTTCATTTATAACTGCACCATCCTTTAATATAATTTGCCTTTTAGCAATCTTTGCCAGATCCATATCATGGGTAACAAGAACTACCGTTACACCCTCTTTATTTAGGTCAATTAACATCTTTTCTATTTCATTTCCTGTCTTTGAGTCCAGGTTTCCTGTTGGTTCATCTGCAAATACAATAGACGGGTTATTTACAAGGGCTCTTGCAATAGCTACACGTTGTTTTTCACCACCAGACAGCTCATTTGATCTATTTGATAACCTTTCAGAAAGTCCCACCTGTTCAATAACCTTTTTGGCCATGCTTTCATGTTTTTTATTTGGAATGTGACTATATATAAGAGGTAACATCACATTTTCTAGTACTGTAGTCCTTTGTAAAAGATTAAATGATTGAAATACAAATCCAATTTCCTTATTTCTCACAATTGCTAGCTCAGTCTCAGACATTCCTTTAGTGTTTTTACCGTTTAGGATGATTTCTCCAGATGTAGGACTATCTAAAAGACCAAGCATATGCATTAGTGTAGATTTGCCTGAGCCAGACTTCCCGGTAATGGCTATAAAGTCTCCCTTTTTAATCTCGAGATCAAGGTCACACACTGCTCTTATCTCTGTGGGACCTAATTTATAGGTTTTACATACTTTTGTTGCTTTTAAAACTGGGGTCATACTAGTTTATAAGTTTAGCTCTAAACCCATCTTCAATTTCCAAACCTTCTCTTGCAGGAACAACAACAACCTTATCGGAAAGGTCGGTCTTTACTTCTGTATAAACATCGCCCTCTAAACCTATCTCTAGTGGTAACATTCTAACTTTCTTTCCTTCAAGTACCCATACAAAGGGGTTATCATCTTCATCGTATGAGATCTCGTTAAAAGTAATTGATGGCACTTCACCATCAGATTTATCCATAATCATAAACGCATCTCCCAGTAATCCAAGCCTTAGTTCATGACCATTAATACTTTCGAAATTAATATCGATAACAAAGTTGTCTGTGTCCTCATCAGCAAACAGAGATAAATGGTTTATCTTTCCCGTGAATGTGAAATCCGGAAATGCATCTACAACAATTTCTACCTCTTGGCCAATAGTTAAGAGTCCATAGTCTTCTTGATCTACCTCAATTTCAAAAATCATATGATCTAAATCTGCAATCCTTATAACTTTAGTTCCAGCAGCTACGGTTTCACTCTCCTCTAATGCCACTTCTACAACAGTCCCATCAAATGGAGCATATATATAATATTTACCAAGTGTTGCAAGAGATGCTTGATAATTAGCTTCGGCTTGTGTAACTGCTTCACTGTACTCTCTAAGTTTTATCTCATAAGAATCAGTCCCACCCAATAAATCTTCGTTAGCTTCTCTTTCCTCAATAAATAGGTCTCTTTGTCTTATCTCGATATCTCTTGCATCTTTATAGTAGAGTGTTGTCTGATACTGAGTAGATGTATCAAGATTAACTAGAAGTTGTCCCTCTACTACGTTGTCTCCCTCTGAAACATTGATAGTTCTAATAACACCTACTAGAGGAAATGATAAATCTGCTTCATTTTTACTCTTTACAGAACCTGATGCTGACACTGATCTTTTGACTGCTCTATCTTTAATCTTTATCTTTCTTACCTCAACACTAGTTGATGATCTTTTCCCAAGAAAACCTACAATAACTATAACTATCAAGATATATGGGAGTGCCTTTTTAATTGTCTTTCCTAAATTACTTTTCTCTGTTTCCATACGTATGTTATTATTTTAGCATGCTTAAAATCTTTGAATCACACCATCCTGTACGCCATGCTAAGAGCTTTAAATATGCTTTTGAAGGTATATTTCATGCTCTAATAAATGAACCTAATTTTAGAGTTCAAGTGATTATAGTAACACTAGTAATAATATTTGGAAAGAAGTTTGGAATATCAAATACAGAGTGGGGTTTACTTGCGATATCAATGGGGAGTCTTCTATCTGCAGAGATGCTTAATACAGTAGTAGAAGAAGTTCTAGATAGGTTTTATAACAAAGACCAAGAAAATATTGCAATAAAGGTAGTAAAAGACCTGTCTGCAGGGTTTGTTCTAATAACATCAATTACAGCACTAATTATTATGATTTTAGTATTTGGAAATAGAGTTTAATACCCTTGAAGTTGAATCTCTTCTAAAGAACCTACTGGCATTAAATATACCCTAACAAGATCCCTTCCATACCTACTTAGTGTGTGTACTGGTTCATAGTTTTGTGCCCAGTAGTCTGCTTTTTCATAAACTATATCTTCTGAGAAGCTTTGCGGGTGTCTAACGTGTACAAAGAAACCTGCTTGTTCTGTATCTTTTTCTAGTTTTATGTAGTGCCTTGCTATTGATTTTCTTTCATTTGTTGAGTAATGAGTTACATCATGAAACTGAGCTATAAAATCCCCTATTCCTTCCCAGTTTCTATAATATGGAAAACCAAACATACTTAGATGATATATAGGTGTGGGTGTAGGAAGTGTCCACATAAAAAATTGCTCTTGTTCCCAAGGATATTCTTTAGTGTTACTTACGTAAATTGTATAACTTTGAAGAAAAAGAAAAGAAAATAATATTAAAATTCCCAAAGCATTAAAAACAACAACAATAGGATACTCAAATATCTTAAAAACAAGACTTTCTAGTGTAATAAATCCAAAAGCTAGGATAATAAACATGGGAACAAGATATGAGTAAATGTGGGTTCCTGGAATATATACTAATCCCTCAAAGAAGATGACAGTTAACGCTATCCACCCTAGAAGTGAGTAAACAAGAAACTTTTGTTTTTGAATTAGCTGCATTAGATCAGTAGTGTGTGTAAAAAATCTTTGAATAAATTTGGGAAGTTTTTCACTATTTCTAATATATTTAGATGCTAATCCTAAGAAAATGAAGCTTATTCCTAATACAAAGAGAATTGTGTAAATGTGTATAGCATAAATTGGTTGATAAACGGTAAATAAGTATCGTGAGCTACTAAGTTTGCTTGATACATCTCCAGTAATTCTTCCTAACCAATATTCTTGAGTATTTTGGGAAATGGAAAGTATGAAGGGGATGTAAAAAACTAGTACAGGCAAGATAGCTACTATGCTGGCTTTAATAAAAATGGCCTT
>JBHPFT010000016.1:0-9679 GCA_042571445.1 Patescibacteria group bacterium | reverse complement strand
ATCCTTCTGTAAAGTTGCAGGTAGTTGAGTCATCTGACGTTTCGAGATTTTTTTGATCAAGCTTTAAACGAAGTGTATTCACTAGATATTCAGTTAGTGATGTTTACTCTGATATGGGCTCAGCTTCTAAAAGATATGACTCAAGGAAAGATTTCATACTATAAATCAACTGCACAGCGACTCTACCATGAAGACCCAGTTTTTAAAGAAAAGATACGAAAGATAATAGATGGGTGTAATAATTTTAATAGCTTACTTGGTAAAGTGAGTGCGCAACATAAAGAGCTCTTAAGTTATATGGAGAAAGCTCATGAAAAGAGATAAACAAGTAGAACAAGAAATAGAATCTATGAGGGGCCTCCTTAGTTTAGTGGAGGCTTATCAGGAAATTGCTGCAGTACGTATGAGAAAGGTTAAAAAATCAGTTTTATCAAGGAGAGAATTTATGCAGGGTCTTAATGAGGCTTTTGCATATATTGCTTTTGCATATAAGCTTTATAGAGAGTCTCTGGGGGAGACCATGAGAAGGACAATTTTAAATACTAATGGAAAGACTATCTCAGTACTTCTTTCTTCAAATACAGGACTTTATGGCGATGTTATTAGAAAGACATTTAATCTATTTCAAAAAGACATAAGAGGTAAGGATACAGACATTATTATAGTAGGGAGGTTGGGTAAGAGATTTTATGACAACTCGGAAATGAAGAAAACTTATGACTATTTTGAAATGACAGACAAGGGAATAGACGAGGAAAATGTTAAAAGGTTACTTGAAAGCGTCATTAACTATTCAAACGTTGTTGTTTACCATGGAGTTTTCAAAAGTATTTTAGCTCAGACTCCTGGTAATACTAACATTACTGGGGAAGTACTAAAGATTGAGGAAAATCTTAGTGGATATGATGCTAGGTTTCTATTTGAACCTTCTGTTGAAAAGGTAGCAGAACATTTTGAAAAGCAAATTCTTTCTCTAATATTTGAGCAGGTTGTGTTTGAATCTGGTTTAAGTAAGTACGCCTCAAGAATGGTGAGTTTAGATCAAGCTGCTGAAAATATTGGCGAGCGACTTGAAAAACTTGATTTTATAAGGAAAAAAGCCAAACATGAGAGTATTAACTCATCTTTGCAATCAAACATATTTGGAGGAATATTATGGACTTAGAAAAGAATAAAGGTAAGGTTATTGGAATAAGAGGGGTGATTGTTGAAGTAGAATTTAATAATGATCCTAAACCTAACATACACGATGTTCTTTCTTTAGTGGATAATCCTTCTGTAAAGTTGCAGGTAGTTGAGTCATCTGACGTTTCGAGATTTTTTTGTATTAATCTTTCCCAAGATATATCTGCAGCAAGGAGAGGAAGCTTAGTAATTAATACTGGAGAAAAACTAAAAGTTCCAGTAGGAAAAGGAGTGCTGGGTAGAGTAATGAACCTGTTTGGTGAGCCTGCAGATGGTGGAGGACCTATCAATTTTGACACCATGCTCGAGATTATTAGAGATCCTCCAAGTTATTCTGAGATTAATGCAGAGGTTAACTTCTTAGAAACTGGAATTAAGGTTGTAGATCTTTTTGCACCACTTGTTTCGGGTGGGAAAGTTGGTCTTTTTGGTGGCTCTGGAGTAGGAAAAACAGTGCTACTTACTGAAATATTACACAACATAGTTAACAGAGACCCAGAAAAAAACACTTCGGTGTTTTGTGGTGTAGGAGAGAGATCACGTGAGGGGCAAGAACTTTACGACGAGCTTAAAAAGGGTGGGGTACTTCCATCAGTTTCTCTAGTTTTTGGGCCTATGGGAGAAAGTGCGTCTGTTAGATTTTTAACGGCACACGCTGCAACTACCGTGGCAGAGTATATGAGAGATGAAATGAAAAAGAACGTACTCTTTTTTATAGATAATATTTTTAGATTTGCACAAGCTGGTAATGAACTAAGTTTACTCATGAACAATATTCCTTCAGAAGATGGTTATCAGGCAACTCTTGCATCTGAAGTTGCACACATCCATGAAAGACTTGTTTCAAAAGGAAACAACTCCATAACAGTTATTGAGGCTATATATCTTCCAGAGGACGATCTCTTTGACCAAGCAGCTCAGTCTGTATTTGGGTACCTAGATTCTTCAATAGTTTTATCAAGAGATGTGTATCGAGATGGAAGACTTCCTGCTGTTGATATTGTTTCTTCTGATTCAGATGCTTTAAATCCTGGAAATGTATCAACTAAGCACTACTATGTAGCAAATCAGGCAAGAAGTTTACTCAAAAAGTCAGAATTGCTTGAAAGAATAGTGTCTTTAGTTGGTGAATCAGAGCTATCTGAAGAGGATAGAATTATATATCAGAGGGCTAGAAAGATAAAAAACTATATGACTCAAAGCTTTTTTGTCACTTCTGCACAAACAGGAAGAGAGGGAGTTTATGTAAAAGTAGAAGATACAGTCAACGATGTTAAAGATATTATGGATGGAAAGTATGATAGTGTTGCGGAGGAGAAATTTAGTTTTATTGGAACTGCAAAAGAGATAAAAAAGGAGGTAAAAAGTAATGGATAAAAAACAAGAGTTTACAAAAGACTCTTTCATAAATGCCACAATAAAAACAAAGGAAGAGACTTTGTTCGAGGGGGCTGTAAAAACCGTATCCTCTATAAATGAAAGAGGAACCTTTGACGTGCTTCCTTTTCACACAAATTTTATAACTTTAATAAGAGACTATGTTGTGTTTAATAGTGGAACAGATAATGAACAGAAGTTTGAGATGGAAAAAGGAGTGCTTTACGTAATGAATAACGAAGTAAATGTTTATGTAGGAATTTAGTTCTCAAGAGAAACTCTTATAGAAGGTCCCATCGAAGAAGTTAGAAATATACTTTTAATCCAGTCAGGCTTTGCTTTTTGAGGTTTGTTTTGTATCAATACTTTCATAATTTCTCTTAGATTGTCTTCCAAATCTTTCTCTTTAAAACTGACTTTACCAATAACCACATGAATTATTGGAGCTTTTAGTTCTGTTCTTATCTCAATCTTACCTGCCTTGAACTCATCTACAGCCTTCTTAAGGTTTTCAACAACGGTTCCATTCTTAGGATTAGGCATAAGACCAAGAGGGCCTAACACTTTAGCAACTTTAGCAACTTTAGGCATAAATTTGGGTTGGGTAAGAAAAATATCAAAATCGGTTCCTGGCTTTATTTCGCCCTTTTCGATCTTAGAAAGACTGGTTTCGGTTAGATTAACATCTGCCTTTTCAACCTTCTCATCAGAAAGTACAGCAATCTTTTGAGTCTTTCCTGTTCCATGAGGAAGAGTTAGCTGAAATCTAACAGTTTGTTTGGTTGCATCAATATTTAGATTAATGTGAACTTCAACAGTGGCATCAAATTTGGTCTTTGATGTTTCTTTAACTTTTTTTATCGCATCAAGAATAGGGTACTCGTTTGTGTCTTTCATTTTTCCACCTCAACACCCATTGACTTCGCAGTTCCTTCTACTATTCTAACTGCTTCTTTTAAATCCTTTGTGTTTAAGTCAGGCATCTTAATTTTTGCAATTTCCTCAATCTGAGATTTACTTAATTTTCCTACCTTTTCCTTGTTTGGCACACTAGAGCCTTTATCGGCTTTAATTGCCTTTTTGATTAGGTGAGAAGATACAGGTGTCTTTGTGATGAATTTGAAAGACCTATCCTCAAAAATAGTTAGTACTACAGGAATAACATTTCCTGCTTCTTTTTGGGATCTTGCATTGAACTCTTTGCAGAATTCCATTATTGGTACACCATGTTGTCCTAGTGCAGGACCTACTGGAGGAGCAGGTGTTGCTTTTCCTGCTTCTATTGCAAGTCTAATTACAGCTTTTACTTTTTTACCTTTACCTTTTGGCATAATATATGAGACTCACTTATAGCTGAGAAATCTGAGCGAAGTCAAGTTCCAGCGGAGTTTCTCTTCCAAAAACAGATACTAATACTCTGACCTTACCTTGTTCTTCATTAACCTCATCAACTTTTCCTAAGAAATCTTTAAAAGGACCATCATTAACTTTAACAGAGTCCCCAACTCTAAACTTTGCCTCAAACTTAGGAGCTTCCATTTTAGTAAATTTCATTAGAGTCTTAACTTCTTCTTCAGGGAGTGGGGTAGGGGTAGAACCCATTCCAACAAATCCAGTAACGCCTGGTGTTGATCTTACAACATACCAACTATCGTCACTCATAACCATGTTTACCATCACATACCCTGGGAATAATCTTTCTTCAACATTTCTTTTTCTTCCCTCAGATACAACAATCTTTTGTTGGTGGGGAACAAATATCTTAAACACTTTATCCATGTGTCCCTGTGCTTCTACTCTTTCCTTAAGAGTAATTGCCACTTTGTTTTCGTGTCCTGAGTAAGTATGGATAACATACCAGTGAGCGTTCTTATCTTTTTTATCACTAATAACAATAACGTTATCCTCGTTTGTGAGGTCTTTAATTGTTTTTTCTATTTCACTTGTCATTTTATTTAGTTAGTAAGTATTAAGGTCAGCAGTTCTTTAAATATGTAGTCAAAAAGCATAATTAAAAGACCGACACACAGGCTAATCCCAATGACATAACCAGTTAGTTTAACAGTTTCACTTCTTTTTGGCCACTCGATTTTTTTGAGCTCGTTAATAGACTGTTTTGTAAAATTTACTAAGCCTTTCACGCCGCCCATTGTAGCATCCTTTTGGCTTATTCTCAATATTTTAGTGATATAATCCATACAAATGCTTGATCTGCTATTTCAAAATCCCATAATTTTTGTTTTAGTTGCCGGGGCATTAGTTATATCTATATCAATACATGAGTTTTCTCATGCTTTTGCTGCAGATAAACTGGGAGATAGTACCGCCAGAAAACTTGGTAGAGTAACTCTTAATCCTAAGGCACATCTTGATCCATTGGGGGTAATCTTTCTGATGTTCACGGGCTTTGGGTGGGGAAAGGCTTAGTAAATTTTACAAAACAGTCTATTAACGAGCTCAAAAAAATCGAGTGGCCAAAAAGAAGTGAAACTGTTAAACTAACTGGTTATGTCATTGGGATTAGCCTGTGTGTCGGTCTTTTAATTATGCTTTTTGACTACATATTTAAAGAACTGCTGACCTTAATACTTACTAACTAAATAAAATGACAAGTGAAATAGAAAAAACAATTAAAGAGCTCACAAACGAGGATAACGTTATTGTTATTAGTGATAAAAAAGATAAGAACGCTCACTGGTATGTTATCCATACTTACTCAGGACACGAAAACAAAGTGGCAATTACTCTTAAGGAAAGAGTAGAAGCACAGGGACACATGGATAAAGTGTTTAAGATATTTGTTCCCCACCAACAAAAGATTGTTGTATCTGAGGGAAGAAAAAGAAATGTTGAAGAAAGATTATTCCCAGGGTATGTGATGGTAAACATGGTTATGAGTGACGATAGTTGGTATGTTGTAAGATCAACACCAGGCGTTACTGGATTTGTTGGAATGGGTTCTACCCCTACCCCACTCCCTGAAGAAGAAGTTAAGACTCTAATGAAATTTACTAAAATGGAAGCTCCTAAGTTTGAGGCAAAGTTTAGAGTTGGGGACTCTGTTAAAGTTAATGATGGTCCTTTTAAAGATTTCTTAGGAAAAGTTGATGAGGTTAATGAAGAACAAGGTAAGGTCAGAGTATTAGTATCTGTTTTTGGAAGAGAAACTCCGCTGGAACTTGACTTCGCTCAGATTTCTCAGCTATAAGTGAGTCTCATATATTATGCCAAAAGGTAAAGGTAAAAAAGTAAAAGCTGTAATTAGACTTGCAATAGAAGCAGGAAAAGCAACACCTGCTCCTCCAGTAGGTCCTGCACTAGGACAACATGGTGTACCAATAATGGAATTCTGCAAAGAGTTCAATGCAAGATCCCAAAAAGAAGCAGGAAATGTTATTCCTGTAGTACTAACTATTTTTGAGGATAGGTCTTTCAAATTCATCACAAAGACACCTGTATCTTCTCACCTAATCAAAAAGGCAATTAAAGCCGATAAAGGCTCTAGTGTGCCAAACAAGGAAAAGGTAGGAAAATTAAGTAAATCTCAGATTGAGGAAATTGCAAAAATTAAGATGCCTGACTTAAACACAAAGGATTTAAAAGAAGCAGTTAGAATAGTAGAAGGAACTGCGAAGTCAATGGGTGTTGAGGTGGAAAAATGAAAGACACAAACGAGTACCCTATTCTTGATGCGATAAAAAAAGTTAAAGAAACATCAAAGACCAAATTTGATGCCACTGTTGAAGTTCACATTAATCTAAATATTGATGCAACCAAACAAACTGTTAGATTTCAGCTAACTCTTCCTCATGGAACAGGAAAGACTCAAAAGATTGCTGTACTTTCTGATGAGAAGGTTGAAAAGGCAGATGTTAATCTAACCGAAACCAGTCTTTCTAAGATCGAAAAGGGCGAAATAAAGCCAGGAACCGATTTTGATATTTTTCTTACCCAACCCAAATTTATGCCTAAAGTTGCTAAAGTTGCTAAAGTGTTAGGCCCTCTTGGTCTTATGCCTAATCCTAAGAATGGAACCGTTGTTGAAAACCTTAAGAAGGCTGTAGATGAGTTCAAGGCAGGTAAGATTGAGATAAGAACAGAACTAAAAGCTCCAATAATTCATGTGGTTATTGGTAAAGTCAGTTTTAAAGAGAAAGATTTGGAAGACAATCTAAGAGAAATTATGAAAGTATTGATACAAAACAAACCTCAAAAAGCAAAGCCTGACTGGATTAAAAGTATATTTCTAACTTCTTCGATGGGACCTTCTATAAGAGTTTCTCTTGAGAACTAAATTCCTACATAAACATTTACTTCGTTATTCATTACGTAAAGCACTCCTTTTTCCATCTCAAACTTCTGTTCATTATCTGTTCCACTATTAAACACAACATAGTCTCTTATTAAAGTTATAAAATTTGTGTGAAAAGGAAGCACGTCAAAGGTTCCTCTTTCATTTATAGAGGATACGGTTTTTACAGCCCCCTCGAACAAAGTCTCTTCCTTTGTTTTTATTGTGGCATTTATGAAAGAGTCTTTTGTAAACTCTTGTTTTTTATCCATTACTTTTTACCTCCTTTTTTATCTCTTTTGCAGTTCCAATAAAACTAAATTTCTCCTCCGCAACACTATCATACTTTCCATCCATAATATCTTTAACATCGTTGACTGTATCTTCTACTTTTACATAAACTCCCTCTCTTCCTGTTTGTGCAGAAGTGACAAAAAAGCTTTGAGTCATATAGTTTTTTATCTTTCTAGCCCTCTGATATATAATTCTATCCTCTTCAGATAGCTCTGATTCACCAACTAAAGACACTATTCTTTCAAGCAATTCTGACTTTTTGAGTAAACTTCTTGCCTGATTTGCTACATAGTAGTGCTTAGTTGATACATTTCCAGGATTTAAAGCATCTGAATCAGAAGAAACAATATCAACAGCAGGAAGTCTTCCATCTCGATACACATCTCTTGATAAAACTATTGAAGAATCTAGGTACCCAAATACAGACTGAGCTGCTTGGTCAAAGAGATCGTCCTCTGGAAGATATATAGCCTCAATAACTGTTATGGAGTTGTTTCCTTTTGAAACAAGTCTTTCATGGATGTGTGCAACTTCAGATGCAAGAGTTGCCTGATAACCATCTTCTGAAGGAATATTGTTCATGAGTAAACTTAGTTCATTACCAGCTTGTGCAAATCTAAAAATATTATCTATAAAAAAGAGTACGTTCTTTTTCATTTCATCTCTCATATACTCTGCCACGGTAGTTGCAGCGTGTGCCGTTAAAAATCTAACAGACGCACTTTCTCCCATAGGCCCAAAAACTAGAGAAACTGATGGAAGTACCCCACCCTTTTTAAGCTCGTCGTAAAGTTCTTGCCCCTCACGTGATCTCTCTCCTACACCACAAAACACCGAAGTGTTTTTTTCTGGGTCTCTGTTAACTATGTTGTGTAATATTTCAGTAAGTAGCACTGTTTTTCCTACTCCAGAGCCACCAAAAAGACCAACTTTCCCACCCGAAACAAGTGGTGCAAAAAGATCTACAACCTTAATTCCAGTTTCTAAGAAGTTAACCTCTGCATTAATCTCAGAATAACTTGGAGGATCTCTAATAATCTCGAGCATGGTGTCAAAATTGATAGGTCCTCCACCATCTGCAGGCTCACCAAACAGGTTCATTACTCTACCCAGCACTCCTTTTCCTACTGGAACTTTTAGTTTTTCTCCAGTATTAATTACTAAGCTTCCTCTCCTTGCTGCAGATATATCTTGGGAAAGATTAATACAAAAAAATCTCGAAACGTCAGATGACTCAACTACCTGCAACTTTACAGAAGGATTATCCACTAAAGAAAGAACATCGTGTATGTTAGGTTTAGGATCATTATTAAATTCTACTTCAACAATCACCCCTCTTATTCCAATAACCTTACCTTTATTCTTTTCTAAGTCCATAATATTCCTCCAAATATGTTTGATTGCAAAGATGAGTTAATACTCTCATGTTTGGCTTTTTTCCTTATAAAATCAAGTTTTTCAAGTCGCTCGCCAATATTTTCAGCAGCTTGATCTAAACTCACCATTCTTGAGGCGTACTTACTTAAACCAGATTCAAACACAACCTGCTCAAATATTAGAGAAAGAATTTGCTTTTCAAAATGTTCTGCTACCTTTTCAACAGAAGGTTCAAATAGAAACCTAGCATCATATCCACTAAGATTTTCCTCAATCTTTAGTACTTCCCCAGTAATGTTAGTATTACCAGGAGTCTGAGCTAAAATACTTTTGAAAACTCCATGGTAAACAACAACGTTTGAATAGTTAATGACGCTTTCAAGTAACCTTTTAACATTTTCCTCGTCTATTCCCTTGTCTGTCATTTCAAAATAGTCATAAGTTTTCTTCATTTCCGAGTTGTCATAAAATCTCTTACCCAACCTCCCTACTATAATAATGTCTGTATCCTTACCTCTTATGTCTTTTTGAAATAGATTAAATGTCTTTCTAATAACATCGCCATAAAGTCCTGTATTTGAAGAAAGAAGTACTGAGATAGTCTTTCCATTAGTATTTAAAATTGTCCTTCTCATGGTCTCCCCCAGAGACTCTCTATAAAGCTTATATGCAAAAGCAATATATGCAAAAGCCTCATTAAGACCCTGCATAAATTCTCTCCTTGATAAAACTGATTTTTTAACCTTTCTCATACGTACTGCAGCAATTTCCTGATAAGCCTCCACTAAACTAAGGAGGCCCCTCATAGATTCTATTTCTTGTTCTACTTGTTTATCTCTTTTCATGAGCTTTCTCCATATAACTTAAGAGCTCTTTATGTTGCGCACTCACTTTACCAAGTAAGCTATTAAAATTATTACACCCATCTATTATCTTTCGTATCTTTTCTTTAAAAACTGGGTCTTCATGGTAGAGTCGCTGTGCAGTTGATTTATAGTATGAAATCTTTCCTTGAGTCATATCTTTTAGAAGCTGAGCCCATATCAGAGTAAACATCACTAACTGAATATCTAGTGAATACACTTCGTTTAAAGCTTGATCAAAAAAATCTCGAAACGTCAGATGACTCAACTACCTGCAACTTTACAGAAGGAT
>JBHPFT010000015.1:0-11334 GCA_042571445.1 Patescibacteria group bacterium | reverse complement strand
GCAACCTATGATTTAACAAATTTAGCTACTATCAAAGACTGGCCACTACTGGTAACAATTGTGGATATGGTATGGGGAACTTTCTTAGGAGCATCTGTTTCTGTGATTAGTTATTTTATCGTCTCAAAAATATAAAGTTTACTATTGCTTTTTAGGGAGAGGAATTAAAATACTAGTCTTCCTTTTGTATTCCTGGTACTTCTTATCACTACCAAATTTTGAATCGTAACTTTTCTCTAACAAAGGAATTCCGCTCACAAACAACAGTATAAATGTTATATAGATAGGGCTTAATATATTTAAAAATGAAATACCTTCCATGAAAGGTATTGCAAATATAAATATCCCCCACCATACAAGCATTTCTCCAAAGTAATTAGGGTGCCTTGAGTATTTCCATAACCCTGTCTGAATCCACTTATTTTTGTTTTCCAGGTCATTCCTAAAATTATACTTCTGCCAGTCAGATATTGTCTCAATTAACAAACCCGCTGCCCAAAAACCTATTCCTAAAAGCATTACTAGGTCTATAGAACTATCAATTTTTTTACTAAGTAGAAAGATGGACGGTAATAATATAATCCATATAGAAACTGCTTGAAAAAACCAAAACTGGAGAAATTTTAGAAAGTTCTCTCTTTTATTATCAAAACGACTATCTTTTTTAATTCTTAAAATTCTTACTAGTAGATAAGTCGCTAACCTTAATCCCCAAAAAACTACCATTAAAGTTACTAATATCTGGTATAGATAAAAAGTTCCACTCTTAAATAAGAGTGTTAGCATAACCACAATAAATGTAAAACCATAGGTAAAGTCAGTAAACTTGTCTGTCTTAAATGCACTAGCTAAAAGAAAGAAAAAAGTATTTATTCCTAAACTCAGAAGTAAAATCTGTATGTATATATCAAACATACTTCTATTATATACTTACACTTAATTAAGGCTAGTTAAAAGCCTAGAAACCGCCACTAAACTATCAACAATATAAGTATAAGAGTGTTCTAGAAATTTCCCCGTAGGGTCACCAGTATCTTATAGTGGCTACATTTTTCTTACTTATTACTACTCTAGTTGACTTACTATTCTTTAATCTATACACTATAGGAAATATTACGAAAGGAGAAGAGATGTCCAATAAGAGACTGTCCCGTGCTGTTATTGGTGTGAAAAAATACTTTGAATTCATCAGAAAGACTGATAAAAACAGAGAATTTCAACACCACAATAAATCTTGGCCTGATGCCTGGGGAAACAAAAAAACCCAATGGGCAAAAAGTCCAAAATAACATGCACAAAATAAAAGAGGACTCCCGCAAAAGCTATTAACGGGAGTCCAGTTTCTTACAGAAATCCTAATTCTCCTAATCTTTTTTTGATATAAGAGTAAATATATTTTCTACCTTTGCAGTTGTCCATCTCATTATTTCTGAGTCTAAACTTCACACAATTACCTGCACAGATACCACTAAACTGACATTTCAAACAATTATCTGGCAAATCAATTGCGCAGGCTAGATAATCTGCATACTTCTCGTTAGATAAAATTTCAGTGAGCGGTATATGTTTGATGTTTCCTAATTTTCTTTCTGATGAATATACATACTCATCGCAAGGATAAACATCCCCCTGAACATCTAAACACATAACACCACCACACCCTTCTGAGAAAGTACACAAATTTGGACAGTAACCTAAAAGTCCCCCTACTACCTGGTCTATTACACGAACTCTGAGGTCCTCATCATCAAGTTTAACCCATCTCTCAAAAATATCGCAGACAAAATGAGCAAACTCTGTTCCAGATACTGAATACTTTGTTAATCTGCCAGATTTCGTGTATTCCATGTTAGGTAGAAAATCAAAACTTCTCAATCCTAACCCAACTAAAAAATCTAGTATTTCTGTTGCATGACCCAAACTATCACTTGCAACTACCGTTAAAGCCCCGTGCATGACATTGTGTTTTTGAAGCAATTTGATAGTGTTTTGTACACTATCAAATGTAGGTTCGCCTCCAACTAGCCGTCTATGTTTATTGTGAATGTGGGTTGGCCCATCAATACTCACACCAATTTCAAAATCATACTCCTTAAAAAACCTAGCCCAACTGTCATCAACAATAAACCCGTTAGTTTGCATGGTGTTGTTTATTTCCGCCTTACATCTTTTTGAGAGACCGCTCTGGAATGACAAAACCTCTCTGTACCAGTCAACTCCAGCTAATGTAGGTTCGCCACCATGATAGATAAAGTTTATTTTACCGTCATTTTCAACCTCAGGTAACTGTTGAATAAAATTACGCATTAGAGAGGTTTCCATGATAATGGGCTGGCGACTTTTTTGGTGGTAGTAGTAACAAGGATAATTACAGGACATATTACAATCTTGGGTCACTTTGATAATTATGTTCTGTGCCATCTCCTATCCTTTCTTTTATGTTTTACACAATCCTACACTATAGGACTTGATTATGCAATCAATAGCTTTATAATCTACCTATGTTACAAAAGCCATATCTAAAAGATAGTAAAAAGATATCTAACGATAGTAACTCGTTAGGAGATTTAGTAGTTGGTATTCAAATATATATAAATAACCACTACGGCAATAGTGAAAAAACATACTCTCCTCAAAGTATTATTGAATCAAGATTTACTCCACCAGAAGTTGCTTTCAACATACCTATGACTAGTTGTGGGTCCATGGTGAATATAGCAACGGAAATGCTAAGACATTTAGGATACGAGGTTAAAAAGATACACGGCTCAGTTCCTGAGTCAAGTGACCACGCATGGATAAAGGTTAGAAACAAGGAGACTCAAGAGTGGGTGCCTTTTGATATAACTAAAAAAGACTGTGATGTAACAGAAGAACATAAAGAAATAGCAGAATGTGCAGAATGGGAAGAAATATCAGACTTAATAGCCAAAGCACACTTAGATATTCTCGAAAACTAACATCCTATACATTTCCATACTCTCTTGGCTAATATACCAATATACAAACAATTTCCTACTCAAACATTCACTAAAACCCTAGAAAGCTCAACCAAACTATCAACAATATCAGTATAGGGGTGTTCTTATAATTTCCCCGTAGGGTCACCACTCACTTATATAACCCATTAAAGAAGTTGTTTATCGTTTTTATTGCGATTGAACCTATTTCCTTACTTTCTATCATTCTTTCAACCTGTTGTTTTGTTTTAAACTCAGCCTTATGAACTTCATTCTTGTCGGGTGTTATTCTTGTTCCTCTAGGAAAGGTTCCTACAAATATATAACCAAAAGAAGAATGATTGTCAGACACACACTTTCTTTTTTCAACAAACTTAATAGGTGCATCAAAACCTAACTCCTCTTGTAACTCTTCGTGTGCTGCTTCTTCAGGTGTTTGCCCAGAACGTACATGCCCAACAGCTGTTACTGTCCATTTACCAGGAGAGTGTCTCTTCTTATAACTTCTCTGTTGTAGTAACAGGTTCCCATTTTCATCAAGTACCAAAACACCAACTTCTCTATGTAGTAGATTTTTTAAATGCACTTCTCTTTTAGGCATAGAGTCTACTACTGCATCATATTCGTTTATTACGTCTATAAGCTCTCTTTCATCATCAATAGCACCACTTTTTGGCATATGTAAGTATTTTACACTGTACACTGCAAACTATAAACAAAACTAAGTTCCACCAAGCTATCAATAATTACTGTATAAGAGTGTTCGAAATTTTTATCCGTAGGGTCGCCAGGAAATTACTTTATACTCTCATATATTCCTATACTTGCTGCTATTGAGAGATTAAGGGAGTCTATCTTTTTTGTATGTGGAATATATACTCCTGTACCCATTTTCTTAAAATTATCTGGTAAACCACTAGACTCTTTTCCAAATATTAGTGTAAATGGTTTCTTAAACGTAACGTCTTCTACCTTTTTTCCACCCTCTAATATGAATGGGTATAGGTTATAACCTGGAAACTTCCTTGAGTAGTCTTTAAAATCATCAAAATATTCAAACCTTAGGTCAAAGTTACTACCCATAGAGGAACGTACAACCTTCGGGTCGAATATATCTGTTGCTGGTTTAATAATTCCTAGATTTAGGATATTAAATCCCACCATACTTCTAACTATAGTTCCAAGATTTCCTGGACTACTAGGATTTACAAGAACAACGTGGTTTTCTCCTGAGTCTAAACTAGATGTATATTTCTTAAATACTCCTATCGCGTATGTGTTTTCTTTAGCTGAAATTCTACCAATTGCTTTAGAAGCTATTTCATACCTAATATTGTTCTTTTCACAAAGACTTTTTATACGTTTCTCCCCACTACTACCAGCCCCCATAGGGTGTAATAAAACTGTTTTAACAATTTCAGGCTTTTTTAACAACAGATCAATCGTGGGAAATGTCCCATACGTATATGAGATATCCATTTTTTTGTTGTATTTCTTAAATTTCATAGTTTTCACGAAAATATATTAACATCTAATACCATACTTCTCTAATCCTTCTCCAACTAGTACCCCAGACAGAGTAGGGTCACCATACACTGATATAATAAACTCATGAAAAGTGTATACACATTTGGACCAATCTATATCTCTGGAGAAAACTATCTTCCTGTTTATAAAAAATTAAATATAATTTGTTCAAAATACTTTGATAAGGTTATATCTACTTACCCCGATTTTTGGGACTCAAAAGAGACACCAAGCGACTTCTGGAATAGAACTTATAACACAATAACAAAATGTGACCTATTTATAGCTGAGTGTAGCTCTCCCTCACATGGTGTGGGTATGGAGTTAATGATGGGACGGGAACACAACATACCTGTGATAGCTCTCGTAAAAGATGATGTAGAGGATTTTGAGAGGTCTACTATGATTTTGGGGCTACCAAACTTGAAAAAATTACTCAAATATAAAGATTATGATGACCTCTCTCAGAAATTAGAAAAAGAGTTAAAGGCCTTCTCCGAAGTCTTTAATTAAACCATTAAGAAAGCTGTATGTAGGCTTTGATTTATAGATTTTCTCAAACTCTTCGACAAAAACTGTTTTGTCATTTAAACGTTTATTTTTAAAGGATTTAATCAATTGTATTACTTTCTTTTTTCCAAACTTATCAATTAACAAACTCACCGCGTGGGATGATTCTATGTACGCATCTTTACTAAACGTATCGTAGTATTTTAATAACTTGCTGAATTTTTTAGGCTGACTAAAGTCTTTTACCTGATCAGCACAGCAGTATGCTAGACCTTCGTTTAGCCACAAGGGATTATCAGTATTTGCATAGAGATAATAGTAGAAATGAGACATTTCGTGTTTAATTAAACTCTCATACTCTTTCTTTGAGTATTTGTGAACACTATACTTCTCATACACTTCTGGAGAGAAGGTAAAAATAAAGTCCCCATTACTAAATCCTACAAGCCAATTCTCTGTTTTCTCTCCATATAGGAAATCCATTTCTTTCCTTGTTTTAACGGTAAAGAGTTTGGGGTATCTAGAACCACTGTAATTATAGAAGTTCTTTACATCAGATAAGCATTTTGAATAAAGTTTAGAGATACTACTACTTGGTAGTTTTTTAGCACTAAATATCATATTAATATTTAATCACCAATTCAAAGTATTAGAAAGTCTTACTAGTCGCCTCAAATCACTTCTTTAGTAAACACAAGAACGCTTCGATGAGAATAATCCATCACATTGACATAACACCAATAAAACCTGGTCACTAAGAAAAGAATAGCTAAACAAATAAACCAGCCTCATTTTATTTACGAGACTGGTTTTATTATTTTCTACTCCTACCTGTGTTTACACGATAAATACAGAATTTTTTATTTTTCTTATCTTTTCTTAAAGCTCTCTTATCAAACTTCAGATTCTTTGATTTTGGGTAAATAACATATTTCTTTCCCTTAACTTCGATATTTATGTCCTCTCTTGATAGACCAACTCTAAGTGTAAGGTATCCTCGTAAAGAATCTTTAATCCTTTCTAGTACTTCTTCGGGTAATCCCTTCTCTAAAAGTTCTTGTGGGCTAATATTTGATCTAAAAATTATCTTCCTTTTAGTAAGTTTTTTAAGATAATAAGTTACTTCTGCATTTATTTCGGGTGGTGTAAACGATATGGGAGTTTTCAATATTGGTACACGCATTTGTACTCCTTTCACTCCTTTTTTGCTATTATATCGTTAATATGTCATTAACTCCATCTACCATGCTACCTTTAGGTACAAAAGCTCCCAATTTCAATCTTCCTACTACTAAAGGTACTAATATATCCCTTAGTGATTTCTCTGATAAGAAAGCACTTGTAGTTATGTTTATTTGTAATCACTGTCCTTATGTAATCCATGTGAAAGAAGAACTAATTAGAATATCTAGTGACTACAAAGATCAAAGTGTAGGTTTTATTGGAATAAACTCAAATGATCCAAATCATGACCCTACTGATGGGTTTGAGCATATGAAAAAAGAAAATTATCCATTTCCTTATGCCTTTGATGAGACACAAGAGGTAGCAAAAGAATATAAGGCAGCGTGTACTCCAGACATATTTGTATTTGATGAAAAAAGAGAACTTATATACAGAGGACAAATTGATGATTCTAGACCAGGAAATGCTAAAGAGCTTACTGGAAAAGACCTAAGAGAAGCTCTAGGTAGTATTCTTAAGGGAAAAAAACCATTGGATGATCAAAAACCTAGCTCTGGATGTAATATTAAATGGAAACCTGGTAACGAGCCTGAATATTCCTAAAGGTTATACGGAATAGAAAGCGACCTGTTGACTTTTCAGCCTCAAGGTCGCCCAGTGTCTATTTCTTACTTTGCAGTAAAAGTTACAACAACAATGTAGAGATTATAAACCGGAAGAATGAGTGTGAACATAGCGTAAAGCCACTCCCTAACACCAAAAACTGGTGCAACCTCTTCTTCCTCCTCTCCTGGATCGTCGTTTTCCAAGGACTTCTCCTCGTCTCCTGCTTCTTCAATCTTTCTAATATTTGCTTTTCTTATAGTTTTCACCAATCTGGCGATTTCAATAAGATTCAGCAAAACCGCAGCATAAGCGACATACATGTTTCCGACATTGTTCCTCAATACGTAGATAAGAACAAGCGGTGAAACAATGAAAGTATTTATGGCCGCAAGTGACCCGCCTATGGCAAGACTGATTAATAATAAGCAAGACTTTCCAAATCCCATATCCTTATACAACTCCCGTCCTGCTTGTTTGCTTTCAGACATCGTCTTTCCAGCAGCATTTTTTGCAATCTTCCAAATATCGCTGGTTGCAAAAATCAAAATTTCGGTCACTGCTAAAACAACGATCATAAAAATAGCAAAAGTACTCATCTTTTTTCTCCTTTTATATTATTTATTTGTTATTCAGTTATTTATAGGGTAATATTTAACCCAAACGATATTTTACTATAGGTATTATTGAAAGTCAAACAGATGTAAACTAGCTTTGGTTCTTCCTTTTATTAATAGTATTTTCAACCCATCTTTCAGCGTCAATATTCTGTTTATTACAAAAAGCTAGCACTAAGGTTACCAAGTCACCTATCTCCTCGGATATAGGGCTTGTATTTGTTATGTCCTTCTTATAACCAGGATGTTCCGCCAAGAATCTTGCTGTAACTTCTCCAAGTTCCTCCTGCATAGCTAACAGAAGAAGTTCTGCATCCGTATCCCACCCATTACTTTTATACATATCTTTAACTTTTTCTTGGTATTTGGAGAGGTCCACAATAGGATTATAACATTGGTGAGGGCGGTGGGAAACGTACTAGACAACCCCCGACAGTTAAATCTTACAATAAACTTCCAGATAATACACGAAGTGTAGTGGAAAGTATTGAGGTGCTAGCTAATATAGCAATTAAGCTCATATGACTTAAATAGATATAAAAATATTATTTTTTTCCATCCCATTCTTTATAAAATTCCTCCAGATAATCTAGCATAAAGTTGTGTCTCTTATCTGCCATATTCTTACCTGCTTTAGTATTCATTAGGTCTTTTAGTAAAAGTAATTTTTCATAAAAATGATTTATCGAAGGTGGCGTAGTTAACTTGTATTGTTCTTTTGTAACATTTTCTCTAAATTGTTTCTCTGGATTAAATATTTCAACACCCTTATACCCACCGTATGCAAAACATCTTGCTATGCCTATTGCTCCCATAGCATCAAGTCTATCAGCATCTTGCACAACAAACCCCTCTGCACTCTGCATCCCATTTTTATCTGCACTTCCCTTAAAAGACACATTGTTTACAATATGAACTACTTTTTCTATAGTTTCTTTGTCTACACTTTGAGACTCCAGCCACTCGCTTGTTATTCTTCCTCCTTTTAATTCGTCACCATCATTAAACTTGAAATCAGCTATGTCATGTAATAACGCAGCAAGCTCAACAACATAAGTGTCGACTTTCTCATCTTTTGCTAATTCTTTAGACATGCTCCAAACCCTATATATATGCCACCAATCGTGCCCTGTACCATCCGCGCCTAGTGTCTCCTTAACATATTCCACTGTATTATTGATTACTTTTTCTTTATCCATATAAAAATTATATCAATATAATTGACTTTAATACTTGTAAAGTGGGATTAAAGTTGTCTATAAAAATTGGTGAGGGCGGTGAGGATCGAACTCACGACACCCTGCTTAAAAGGCAGGTGCTCTACCACTGAGCTACGCCCCCAAAGTTAATCTTCGCTATTATACTTTATCACTTAATAATTTGAAAATACAAAAGAAAGTCGCTGGAACATCATATATTTATATGTATCCCAGCGATAGTACTCAAGGTAGGGGGAAGTGGATTCGAACCACTGACCTCTTCGCAATAAACTAGCAACGAAGCACGCTACCACTGCGCCATCCCCCCGATCTCCTCTTTCTAAACTCTCTTCTTTATATGCCAGCGAGTAGGACTCGAACCTACATACGTGAGTTTTCAGCCCACTGCTCTACCAATTAAGCTATCGCGGCGTCTCTCCTTAAACTCCCTCTGATGGACTCGAACCATCAACCCCCTGGCTAGCAGTCAGGCGCTCTACCATTGAGCTAAGAGGGATTTTGTTTTCAAACAGGGCTTATTTATAACAAATACAAGTAGAGGTGTCAATTCTAAGTCCTATAGTATTGATAATAGTGGAAATTTAAGGTAAAATAACAAAAAATCTATAGAAAGAGAGGTTAGAAAATAGCAAAGATGGGAAAAAATGATTCCCTCGCTAAATTCGTTAATGGAGACATTAAAAAAGTATCTTTTAGAACTACTGACGGAAAATTCATATTCAATATATCTGTTCTTGAACCTAAGTATCCAAACGGAATAACTATACTAGCAATGGGAGGGGGAATAACCTCTCACGCTACTTTCTCTAGTTTTCAGGGGTATCTCGCAGAACTAGGGTATCGTTTTATTACGATACCTCATGTATTAAACAGAGATACAAAAATTCCAGATGGATTCATAAAAAAATACCGTAGAGACTACAGGAACGGATTTACCATTGATGCAGACATACTAAGAATACTTTTCTCAAGTCTTAAAATGCAAGGGTACTTAAAAGGAAATATTGTTTTAATGGGATACTCATCAGGAGCTCCCATATTGGCAAGAGTAGCCAAATGTGTCAAACCTAAAATAATATTACTTGTAAATCCAATAGGATTCTATAAAGAAAAGTATATAGGTAGCTACATCGAGACTTTGAGAATATACGCGGCCTTCTTATTTTTAGCCATAAAAACATTTTTTATGTTTGGGTCTAATATAAGAGAAGCTACAATAACAAGAATGGGAAGTAAGCCCTACTCATGGGTAGACTTACTGTTGGTCCCAATAAAAGCGACCTATGAAAACAGTCGATTTCTAAAAGAAAAATCAATCAAGAAGGTGCTAATTTACGGAACTCTAGATAGAGTTTCTTCCATTAAAAAAATGGACATCATGCGCCTAAACAAAAACAGCTATGCCTTTGGAGAGACTCATACAGAAATATATCTAAGTAGCCCAAAGACAGCTGAATATCTAGATAATTTAATAAAAAAACACCTAGCCTCTTAGGTGTTTTTCCTTTTTATCTGTCAGTAATCTCTCCAGTTTTAATGTTTATTTCACTTATCCCTAGCTTTTTGTTAGTAAAGTCATTAAAATCTATCTCTTCGTATTCACTTTCAATCTTAATGTCGTTAATCCATGTCGGGGTATTATAGACTCTATAAATGTTGTCTGAGGATAGAGAAGTTGTAAGATTTGTTTTTTTAGCGGTTTCAATATCATAAATCAATACATTTACAGGAGAAACGTCAGTAGTGTGATTGTTATAGGAAATTTTAGTGCTATCTGGGGAAAAACTACAGTTCTTTCCTACAGCTACTTTAACGACGTTATTACCATCAATATCAGAAATATATATCCACATTGGAACCATGGCTTGGCCTGTAAAACATAGTCTTTTTTCATCAGAGGATACCCAGACTTTGATAAACTCAGAAATCTCCTCGTAGTCTTTTTTATTAATTAATACTTCTTCTTCCTTCCCACTAGACTTAACAACATTTCCATCATTAACTTCAATCTCGAAGTCATCGTCTGCGGGAATAAGCTTTTTTATATCCCCTACCCCAATAAGTTCAGAAAAACCTGAATCTTTATATACAAAATAAGTAAGCCCAACAAAAGCAAGGATCAAAAGAGGAACTGCTCCTTTTTTCTCAAATATATTCATGGACTTATTTTAACAAATTAAAAATCCCGGGGTTTTTACATCCAGGATTTTAAATTATACTTTCCTTAGTTGTCTATTTTTGGTTTATCACACTTACGAAGTTTCTTGAAGTCTTTCTCAAATAGCACATACATTTTATCGTTACATGATCTACCCCATTTCATTACTTTAAATATCCAGCTCTTCTCAGAATACGGTAGCTTTTCTCTCATATCCTCGTCAGAGACATGCATTATAATAGCTCCTGCAGGAATTCTTTCTAACTTGCGCATCTTTGGAAAAACATGACTTAGCAAACCCTTCTTGTCCTCAACACATAGAATCTCGCTATCGGTAGGTGGAACAAACCCCTTCTTTTTAGACATACTTTCCTCCTTATATTTACTTTCTCTCTTTTATTCTCATTGCTTCTCTACCTTTTTTATCTCTAAGGTAGTAAAGCTTCGCTCTTCTCACCTTACCTTTTTTAATAACATCAAGCTTTTCAATATTTGGGGAATGTAGAGGAAATATTCTTTCAACGCCTATCTTATCAGCTCCTATCCTTCTTACT
>JBHPFT010000014.1:0-11543 GCA_042571445.1 Patescibacteria group bacterium | reverse complement strand
CAGTTCCTTTCGCCTTTTCAACTGGGTATCTTTTATCATTTTTATTTATTTTTTTGTCTAAGGCATCTAGTAGGTCTATATCCAAATCGTGACTAAGAAGTAATAACCAGTACAATACGTCTGCCAACTCCTCACCCAAATCTTCCTTTTTTACTCTAACGTGTTTCTCTATTTCCTCGTCATTTTTCCATTGAAAATGTTCCATTACCTCAGTAGCCTCTAGAACAAGCGATATTGCAACATCTTTGGGATTATGAAATTGCTTCCAATCCCTGGCATTTCTAAACGTTATAATCTTTTTTGTTAGCTCTTTTACAGATAGCATTTAGCCTCATTATACAACTATTACCATTTAATCTTTATTTCATCTTGGAGGTGTATACAGTATGTATGTCTCTAAAAGAGTGGATAAAGTTATACTGTTTAGTACAAAGATTAACGCTAAGAACTCATAAAAAATATACGTTAATAATTAGAATCTGATGAGGGGGGGTTATAGTCGTTGTGCTTCTGATTTAGAAAATAATAGTGTCTTATTCGTCTAAATCGTTTAATAATTTTACTTTCCGTACCTTCTAAAACAGTTATCCTTATCAGTTTGTGCCCCTTCTTTAATTTCTTCAGCCAGGTCAGTAGGTAACCAACAGTCAGTTATCTCATTTTCATCATCTCTTTCTATATTGCTTCCTCTATGTTCACAGCTTTTTAACCATAAGTTGTGCTTTGACGTTTCTGCTTGCTGCAAACAAGTATCAAGTTTACTCTCTTCACCCTGCAAGTACTTATATTCAAGCAACTCCATCTCTAATTCCAGCTTCTCCTGCTCCAACTCCAACTTTTCCTGTGACTCCTTTTTGATAGAAACTATATAACTCCCAGCTAAAAATGCTATGAGCATTAACAACACAGACAAAAGTATTACCCTAGTTTTTTTCATGTCTGCATTATACAATATTTTTCTATAGGTTTCTTATTCTCCGAATATAATACAAGGAACTTCCTTAAATCCTTGTTCAATATAGAAGTAGTATGCGTGGTAGTCAGTACTCATAACAAAAGAGTCATTCTCAGGATAAACATTAAATCTTACTATAAACCAATAGAAAATACTCGAAGTGTAGTGGAAACTATTGAGGTTCTAGCAAATATAGCGTTTAAATTTCACAGGTGCTGAAAAACATATCACGCATTTCTATACAACCGTCAATGCAATCTAACAAACCATCATCTGTACCGTATATATCTTTACAACCATCTATACATTCATCACAAGAGTCTCTCACATCTTGCTTGCATTCATAAACTTGATTAGCTTTTATTTCTTTCCTCTTTTTTAAAGAATCAGCTTCCTCTTTTTCTTTCCAATCCTGCTGCATTTGGTAACATAAACTTTGCGACTCAACCCACTTCCATATATCTCCAACCTTACAACAAGTAGAAACCTCACATATAGACCTTCTAACTTTCCTATCCTCACATTTGTCACTCTGGCAGTTAATAAATGGGTCTGTTTCTACCACAGAAGGTGGGTTATTTTGTTGTTGAATTACGGGAACTACCTTCGGAGTCTCGTAGGAACCTTTGCTAATTTCTCTCTCTTGCAACCTTAATTCTTTCTCTTTAAGTTCGTTAGTTTTCTTAAGCTCGGTATAGTTAGCATAAGCCCATACACCCAATATCCCGACTGCTATAAAAGCAACTACTGGTCTCCAGTCAATTTTCAAGGCCTCTTTTTTATCCTTTTTTGGACGTCTTTCTAACATTTTTGAAACTATATAAATGAAAGCAGCCACTCCTACTACAATATCTGCATAAATGAAAGTTTGTATGGTTGTTCTTTGAATATAAGTTAAGTCAAACCTACCTGACATGAAAGGGTCTATTAAAATAAAAATGATAAATATGAATATGGTAACCCACCAAGTTATTAGGGCACCCTTTATCTTTGAGTTCTTTAGGAGCTTCATAACTAACTGCATTATACCCCTTTGACAAGGCTAATAAGTAGTATAATGTGCCCAAATGAGCAAAAGGGTTGCAATTATATTTGGTGTAGTCTACTACTCTCTTATTTTTATAATTATCAGTTCTATTGCCTTTAACAAACCAAGTACTCCTTCACAAGAAAGCAGAACTAATGAAACTGAAATAACTCAACAAACTGAGGAGGCAGTCATTGCCGATAATGATACTGAAGCTGAGAAATATGAAGTATTAAGTGTAACTGATGGGGATACAATAAGAATTGACTATAATGGTGTAAGCACACCTTTAAGGCTAATAGGAATTGATACTCCTGAGATAAACCACCCATCTGAACCTATTCAGTGCTATGGAGTTGAGGCAAGTCAGAGACTTAAAGATATGTTATTGGGACAATACATAGAAATAGAAAAAGACGTATCAGAAAGAGACACGTATGACAGACTTTTAAGATATGTTTGGCTTAACGGTGAGTTAATAAATGAGAAGCTAGTAAGAGAAGGGTACGCACTTGCATCCTCTTATCCTCCAGACATTAAATACCAAGATAGGATAAATATTGCAGAGAGGGAAGCAAGGGAAGTACTGAGGGGGTTTTGGTCCCCAAGTACTTGTAATGGAGACATCTATACAGGTACTTATAAGGACCCTTCTTTTGTTGCACCCGAACCTACACCTACCGTTTCTGTTCCTGCACCAGCTCCTACTCCTACTCCTGCTTTAATACCGACCCCAGCACCAGTAGTTACCGCCCCCATCCAACAAGAGTCAGGTTACAACTGTAGTTGCTCAAAAACCTGTCCAAATATGAGTTCCTGTGAAGAAGCTTACTATCAACTAAATGTGTGTGGGTGTAGTGCAAGAGATGGAGATAAAGATGGGGTTCCTTGTGAAAGTATTTGTAATTAAATAATTTTCAGCTTCTAGTCACAATTTTCATCTATTAGTTCATTTAAGGACCCAGAGTCTATTGCACTTCCATCTATACAACTTGCCGAACTACCACAAATGTCTCTCATATAGCTTCTCATCTCCTCACAAAAGGCGCCACACTCAGCATATGGGGCACTACTTTTATTACACGTGGTAGCACATTCCTTGTATTCGTTGTACTCTTTTTCTTCACATTCAGAAACTTTATCAAAACACTCATCCATAGCTTTCATACCATCAATTTTGTATTGAGAAGCCTGTTTTATTGCGTCATGCGCACTCTCATCGCAATAGTAGACACTCCCATTGTGTGGGAGAGTTACTGGTTTTCTGGCGTTCTCAAGCTTAAATAAATTGCATTCATTACTACTATCTGCCCATTTATAAACATCATCTTTAATTTCACAACAAACAGCTGTCTCACACTCGTTTTTTGAGATTTGTTTAGTTCCGCACTTATCTTTTGAACAGCTAGTAATAGGGTTTGGGTCTACGTATACAGGAGGTGTTGGAGGAGCATATTGAGTATCCTGAGTTTCTCCATCTTCCTGTGGTTCCTCAGTTTCTGTAGACTCTTCTTCGGGTGTTTCCTTCATCTGCTGTATTTGCTCACTCAGAGCTTTCTTTTCATTAGTAGAGTTTACGTAGTAATAACCAAAGAAGCCCATCAATATAGACAGAAGGGCCCCTAAGATTATTGGTAATGACTTTAGTTTAAACATGGTTAGTTGGGAAGTTGAGCTGATTATACCAAACGGGGGGGGGCTTATGACCGATGTGCTCTCACTTAGAAAATAATCGTAATAGACCTCTCCAAAATATACAATAAAATTTGGTTTGTTGTTGTCGTGACAAGTATAATTAAGATATGCCTAAAGTATTAAGAACTTCTACCAATCCGTATGGCCTAACGTATAAACAAAGGTTAGTTGTGAAGGATATTGCCTGTACTATAAAAAGAGGCGAGAAAATTGACGCCCCCAAGTCCCATATGAAGATATACAGACCTAAGAACAAGGCAACAGCAGCAGTAATGTCTAATGAAAACCTAAATAGACCTAACTTTATGGATGCTCTTATACAGGAACTAGAGTATCAAGGGATACTTGGTGTATCGGGAAAAGTGATAGGGGTTCTTACAAAAGGCTTGGACGCTTACAAGGAAACAAAAAGTGGTTTAGTACCAGACTTCCTAACTCGCCTAGAATATATACAAGAAATTCTTAGAATCTGCGGAATTTAGCCTAAGCTCGTAGTGCTCTGCAACTGCTACTCCATCGGGCAAAAGCTGAATGTGCTATGCCCTTCTGATTTACAAGTGCTTGACCAACTGCCTCAGGGGGTGTAAGATTATTTCATGCAAAAAAACATCAAGGAGAAAACCAATAAGAGAGTAAGAAACCTAACTGTAGCTCAACTCGACATCTTGAGGTCAATCTTCAGTAATAGCAAAACAATACTTTCTAGCCAAGAAATTATAGATGGATGTAAAAAAGTTAAAGGACAAAGTTTCGCTTCCCTATCCTCTTTGTCTGCGGGAGAAACACCTCTTATCATAAAAATGGCGAGAGTATCAGGTATAGGGGGTCGCTTGTGGAAATTTAATAGCAATGACTGGGACAAGGAGGAAGCTAAGACTCAAGTATTAAAGATGATTGAGGAGTTAAAAGGAGGCGGATTTTTTAAGGAGTAATAAATAAAATGCAGAAAAGTTATGCACGACCGCGAAGTCACACTTGGCTTTTCTGCACCATTATTCTATCAAAAAAACCCACCTACTCAAAATGCAAGTACCTCAACCTGTAATAAATTACTGCAAGACCTTAATAGATATAGCCGCAGAATATTACGACCTTAATGAGGCAAGACCAATGATAAAAAGACATTTTAAAAGAAGCAAAAATGCTAGTATCTCAGCCATCTTTCGTAAAGTGAAAAAAGATGCCCGTTTCTCTGTATATGCTGACTACCCTATTGCCTCTCTCATCACAGAGGTCATGAATGAAATGGGCATAAAGACCACTAAAAAGAAACTTGTCTATGCTCTCAAAGACTCCAAGGATTTACAAGGAAAAAGCTTACTCATGAAACAACTTTTAGGTATGTAATGTTCGTTAATTTTTCGGCAAATTGCAACACTAAGGACTTTTTTATAAAAAGATGACAAAAGATAGATGCTACAAAATAAATGAGCCTAAAAATATTAAAAACAATACTTTAATGTTTTCTATAACTTTTGAAACAACCCTAAGTCCAATTACGATAAAAGGGTTTAGGGTTCAAGAAAGTAAAAACTTTGAAGGTCCGTGGGTACAACCCCCAACAGTAAATATTTACGGAAAATATATTCCAACCGTATTCTTGGAAAGTAAGAAGGGCTGGAAAATCCTAGAAGAAGAATTAGCAAAAGAGTATCAGAAGTATTACGAAGATAGTGAAGAAATATCGCAGGAAGATTTAGATAGCATAAGTGAGAAAATTAACTAACAGTATAGATAAGTAACTATATAGTTCTATATGTACAGTAACTATACAGTAACAGTATCTATTAAGTACCTAACTATATGTCTGATAAAAAATACATAGCATATTACAGAAAGTCTACAGATACAGAGGACAAGCAAGTGCTCTCTTTGGAGGGTCAAAAAGAAGTGGTTAAAGATTTCGCAGATAGGAACAGTATAACCATCATTGCTGAATTTGAAGAAAGTTACACAGCCAAGAAACCTGGAAGACCTGTCTTTAATCAAGTTGTTGCGATGTTGGAAAGCAAAAATTACGATGGGATAGTATCTTACAAGGCTGACAGGCTCACAAGAAACTATGTTGACTTAGGAGTCATAATGACTCTCTTGGAAAGTGGTGTTGAGATATGGGACTGCTTATTTGGTCATTACACAAATGATGCTAACGGAAAAATGATGCTAGGACTGAATACAGTAATGGCTAAGAGAAAAATTGATGATTTAAGTGAGGACACTAAAAGAGGAATGAAACAAAAGGTTGAGATGGGATGGTTTCCTGGATGGGCACCGACTGGTTATATAAATGACAAACTAGAAAAAACCATAAGAATTGACCAAAAAACGGTGCCTTATATAAAAAGGGCTTTTGACCTAATGGCATCTGGAAAGCACTCCTTATCCGATATTGTAACAACTATCAACAATGAGGGTTATATATCAAGAGTCGGGAGAAAGACTGAGAGAAGTAGTCTCCATGTGGTTCTCACTAACCCGTTCTACTATGGATTCTTTAGATGGAATGGGAACTTACATAAAGGAAAACACAAACCTTTGATAGACAAGGAAACCTTTGACAAGGCTCAAGCTGCTTTAAATAGCAGAAACACCCTACCAATAAGAATGTCCAGAATAGATTTTAAGTACCGTGGTCTACTGAAATGCTTTGAATGTGGATGCACAATAACAGCTGAGAGACACACTAAAAAAATGGACAACGGCAATATTCATAAATACACCTATTACAGATGTACCAAAGCGAAAGGAAAATGCTCACAACCCTACATTACGGAAGAAGAATTAGAGGTACAGTTGTCAGAAGTATTTAAACCAATAAAGATAAAAAAACAGACAGCAGAACAGGTTATTGATAAGTTGGGTGAACTGTACGAGAACGACAAATCCTATCAGGAAAAAGTTGAAAGAAATTTAGAAAGGAAACTTGTAAGCCTGGGGGAAGAGAAGAAAAAGCTTTACAGAAAAATGGTAAATGACAAGATGGCTGATACTATGTTTGAAGAATTAAAGAAGGATGTAGAAGAAGAAATAACATCAGTTGAGAAAAAACTTAAGGACATCGCTAGTCACTCTAAGAATTGGTTAGACCAATCTTCGGAACTCATAAAACTCTGTCATACCGCACATAAATTGTTCCTGTCTGGAAATATTGACCAAAAAAAGGCTTTGCTCAGAAGTGTATCTTCGGAACTGTACTTAAAAGACGGAAAGGTTGATGTTACCTACAAAAACCCCTTTGATGTAATAGCAAAAGCAGGTAGTCGTACAGATTGGCTCCCCCGGTTGGATTCGAACCAACAACCTCTCGCTTAACAGGCGAATGCTCTACCATTGAGCTACAGGGGACTATTAAAACAAGTTATGCTACCATTTTACTTCTTTTTCTTCAACGAAGGTTCTTCCATTTTTGAAAGAACCACTAATGCAAAGAACACATTTAAGATAAAAAACCACAAAGGTAATCTTAAACTCGTTCTTGTTAGAGACAGGATGACCTGAAATGTTATTGGTGCCGTCATGGTATGTAACCCTACTCTATATGATTTTGTGTAGTCTAATGATTTCTTATTCAGAAAAGAAAGAGCATAGATGACTGCCCCCAGTAGTAGGCTATAGAGAAGTCTGAAGAATATGAAGTAAATAAGTAGTGCAAGTAACACTGCTACAAATATTATGTATGGTAAAAACTTAGTAAATCCAAATAGGAAATTAATAAAATTATTGAATGCTTCTCTATTTATCTCTGTATCTGGGATATCCTTAAGGGATCTTGCTTGAATACCATTCCCTTCTCTAATTACAACATTTACTTTGTTTACTAAGATTACTGTATCGAAAAGATCAACATCAGAAACAGTTCCTTCTTCATAAAATACAATTAGATTTGCAGGAACGTCCTCACTTGGTATCTTAGGCATTGGAATAACAAAAGGTTGTTCTCTATTTACAGTCCAATTACCCTCTTCTATCTTAATTACTAAATCCTCTGGATACATTTCTCTAGCACTCTCTGTAAATTCTCCCAGCTTTTCTTTTATCTTTGGTACTACCAATACTGTCTCTATGGAAGTTATGAGAAGAGAAGCAAACAGTACTAGCATTAGGTAATACTTAATAGAAAATCTTAAATCTGTCTTAAAAATCTCCTTATAATACTTTGGAGAAGTTAAACTATTTTTATATACATAAAAAAATGCCTTTAGTTTTTTCATATTCTTATTTTAACAGAAGGTACGTTTGATAAAATAATCTTATGAAGTATCAAATAACCTCAGATAATATTTCTCTTTCCCCCAGTATGGAAGTTTTAGCAAAGACTAAATTTGAAAGAATAGAGAAAAGATCTAAAAACTACCCTGAAGATAACAATTTCTCTAGAATTGTGCTAAACTCTGCACCGGATGGAAAGTTTACAGTTAGAGCTAATGTGAAACTGGATGATAAGGAATACTTTACTGAGGAAACGGAGTTTTCGTTAGAAGGAGCATTAATAAAGATAGTTGAGGAGTTGCTCCAAATGATGGAAAAAGATAGTATTGTTCAAAGAAGAAAAGACGTGAAGGAAAGAAAAAACTTAGAAGAACTAGTTAATGAGGGTGACTAGCTCAATGGCAGAGCTCTCGTCTTATACACGAGCGGTTCCAGGTTCGAGTCCTGGGTCACCCACCAAAGTATAATAATCTATGAACGATTTAGCTACAGAAATACCCAATAACGAAGCGGAGAGAATATCCAATATCGAAATTGATGAGGTAACGGAGATTAATGACTACTGTGAAACAATTATCAACAAAACAGAAAGAGAAAAGTTAGATGCTGTGGGAAACTTCTTAAAGAATCATTTGATTAATGCACTAAAAGAAGGTGTGCAGATGGCCAAAGAAGTAGAACAACGGGTATTCAACCAGGAAAAACCTAAAAAATTATCTCAAGTATTGGAAGATAAGTGGGGTGTTTGTTTGGATTGGAATGCTGTAGGAAAGGCGATGTTAGACAAACTGGGCATAGAAAATGTATTTAGAACCGGGCAATATCCTGGGGGACCTAAACATACGTATCTTGATGTTAAAATTAACGATAATTGGGAAATATTCGATCCATTTGCTGAACAATATATAAAAGATAATGGAGGAACAGGAACACGATTTCAATGGATATACTACATAGATTCAAATGCAGAGAAAAAGGATTGATATAATACACATATGAAAAAACACTCTTTAGGATTTATAGCCTTCTTGCAAGCTACTGCTATAACCCTTTACTGTTCTTTGGTTTCTTGGTTTATGTGGAACGCTGAAAGATGGTTCAAATACATCCCTAACCCCTTTATGATTACCATAATGATCCTCCTTTTCTCTGTCTCTGCATTAGTATGTGCCTATATTACTTTAGGACAGCCAGTAAAAATCTACTTTGAACAGCAGAATGCAAAAAGAGCTGTAAAGCTCGTTGGTTTAACTGCAGCCTGGGGAATTTTCTATATATTCTTAATCCTTCTTGGGTTAACATATCTAAAGTAACCCGTGGAATATATCGTAAAAATATTAGAAATAGAACAACTTACCCATGATATTAAAAGATTTGTGGTAGAAAAACCCAAGAATGTTGAATTTATTCCAGGACAAGCCACATCAATTGCTATAAATACAAAAGATTTAAGAAAGAAAAAACGACCCTTCACCTTTACCTCACTAAATGAAGATCCAAGCCTAGAATTTATTATCAAGGAGTATCCAGATCACAATGGAATTACTCAAGAACTACACAAACTAAAAGTTGGAGATGAGTTAATTGTTGAAGATCCTTGGGGAACAATTAAATATGATGATAAGGGTATATTTATTGCGGGGGGAGCAGGAGTAACTCCTTTTATTGCAATTCTCAGGCAGTTATGTAAAGAGGACAAAATTAGTGGAAATAAGGTCTTTTTTAGCAACAAAACCTCAAAGGACGTTATTCTAGAAGATGAGCTTAGAGAAAAAATACCTGAAGAAAATCTTATCCTGACACTAACCAAAGAAAAACACCCTGATTATCACTATGGAAGAATAGATGAAAAGTTTATTAGAGAAAACGTTACTGACTTCAGTCAAAATTTCTATATCTGTGGTCCCAAACAAATGATAGTTGATATTAAAAATATATTAGTTAGTTTAGGTGCTTCATCCCAAGAAATAGTTTTCGAAAGGTAAAAAACCTGTCTTTGTATATAATTAAATTACAGTGACTACAAAGGTTTTATTAAAAGTTTTTGTTGGACTACTTTTGTTAAGTATGTCCTCTTCCCTACTCATTAAGGATGTGCATGCAGTTCAATACGGAAGACCAGACGGTGATATCACCACAACAAACTGGACTACTACTCCACTATGGAGCAAGATCGAGGAAACACCTTACTCAGACACTGATTATATTTCTGCTACTGCTAATTTGATTTCAACAGCTGAAGTTAGCCTTGGTAATGTAACTGATCCCGTCTCGGGCTCAGGACACACTGTTCGATTCAGGGCGAGGGTAAACAAAACAAGCAAAGCTGGACAAATGTATGTATACCTCCTTCAAGGTGGAACAACTATTACATCACAAGTTTATGATGAGACAATTGGTACATCTTTTACTCCTCTCACAATAACTCTTTCATCTGCTGCAGCAGATAGTATTACTGACTATTCCGATTTAAGAATAAGGTTTTATCAGACAGATATCACAACAGGTGGAAACGCCTACCATGTTTCTTGGGCTGAGCTTGAAGTGCCAGATGCACCGGTACCTGAAGTTGCTATTAGTTTAACAACAGATGGGTCTGTTCCATTTGGAGGTATGTCTCTTAATGACACAAGAGATACAACTTCTGGTGACTTAAACGATATTCAAACTGTAAGTGTTGACGCAGGTCCTGCTGATTTAGATATAAAAAGTGATAACTATACAGGAGCTGGAACTTTAACTTTATCCTCAGCAGCAGGATCAAATCTTGTACTTTTTGAGTACTCTGATGATGGTTCTTCCTGGTCAACTTTTGTTACAAATGACACTTACTATAGTCTGGCAACAAGCGTGTCGCAGGGAGGTACACAGGATGTTTATTACAGACTTACCACCCCAACAACAATAGGTGCCTTTGGTGATTATGGAACTACAACAACCATACTAGCTTCAGAACCTTAAATTTCTTGACAAACTCTGACCCCATGCCCCATAATTAATATTAATGTCCAAGAAAATACCAAGCCTAATATCCGTTATTGCCCCAATGATCTGTGTTTTAGCTGTAGCAATATCTTTTGGTAGTATATCTAAAGCTGCAGACACAGCAACTGTTACAGCAACTGTTACAGTACAAAATATTGGTGTAGAAATGGTCGAAAACTCAACTGTTTCCTACGGGACCTTAGGAACCCAATCTACACAGGACACAACTTCAGCTGGCTTAAATACAACTCCTGTCGCCAACAATAACGGAAATGTTACAGAAGACTTTAGAGTGAAAAGCACTGACTCAGCATCGTGGACACTTTCTTCAGATACTTCTGCAGACAATTATTTCCATAAAGTATGCACAGCAAGCTGTACAACTTCGGGGTCTTGGGAATTTATGACCACAACTTATCTTCAAATACACAACGCTGTTGCCGAAAGTAACAGCCAACCTTTCGATTTACGTGTAGGAACACCAGTTACTACTTCGGATTATGACGAACAGTCAATTAATGTAACAGTACAAGCTGCTGCAGATTAGTTGTAGTAACCTAGTTTTATTTAATTTACCCTGCCAGAATGATAAAATTGCTATATGAAAAGAAATTTAATTGCTATCACTACGTTTGTTGTTTTTATAGGGATACTTGCCTCTTACTCTCTGGC
>JBHPFT010000013.1:0-12014 GCA_042571445.1 Patescibacteria group bacterium | reverse complement strand
AAAGTCTATAATGCACGTAGTTCCAAACCAAATATACTAAAAGAATAAAAGGAGAAGAAAATGATCTATAAAGTTACTGGAACTAATCGTGAAGGTGCACTTTCTCTTATGGCGAAAGCGTTACCGGTCTTAAGGAGTCACGGAGCCCCGACGGACATAAGCACCTGTGAGTTCTCCCTCGATGCGGTTGTCGTTGGGCCAGAGGGTAAGCCTTTGATGGATGCCGGCAATATCACCTTCGGCTTCCCCGCATTTGATGTACTTCGCTGCGAGCGCGACTTGCATGAAATTGTAGACGAGCTATCGAAGACACTAGGAGTTCCCTGCTACACACTGGATGCTGCTGTCTTCGCTGGGTTCCCATAATTGTATCGTTCTAATATCGAGAGGAATATTTAAAACAATACTCCTCTCGGTCGCAATCTACTATCAAGGTGCTGGAAAGTAAGGTTGCTTTGCTGGGTTCTAGACCTGTATGCTCAGCCAGAAATATATTTCAGAAGCATAAAAAATGAGTGAACAATTTATAAGGATAGATAAAATTAAATGGTGGATAAATCAAAATAGGCGTGTACAGCCACTTTGTCCAAAACATCATCTAAGATTGCAGTGGGTAAGCTCTTACTCAGGTCAATATAACTACAGTTACACCAAACTAAGATGTGAAGAGTGTAAAGATGTTTACATAGTACCCAGAGGAAAAGACAGAGAGCTTCAGTACGTGCTAGATAAAATAGATTCAAAAATTTTTAAACAAGCAAAGTTTATAAATTTAGATGACGAGGCTATACCTATCGCTGAAGATAAAGCAAAGTCAAAAGATGACAAATTCTTTGTTACAGCCCGTCTTATGGAATCTAAAGCCGGATTACGTCTCGTAGTTTATGCGGGCGAAAGGGGTAATCCCAATAAGACACAAATATTCGTTGAGCCAGAGATAAAACGATTGGCATTTGATCAAAACGACATACACCCAACAGACGTTTTTACAAAACTCGAGGCATTTTTTTCAGATGGAACCAGATCTACACTGGAAAAATAAAAAAACTGGTTAATTCGATGTTTTTCTTTATCTTAGAGAACAAAAGGGTTCTAGACTCTAATACTCAAACAAATTAGATAGAGGTTATAATATATCCATGAACACAAATTCTTTGAAAAAACTTAAGAAAAGAATGTACTTTATGTTTCCTTTTGGATTCATCTTTCTAGCAGCAATGCTTATGCTTCCTGCAGGTTCTCTGAAATACTGGCAAGGATGGATATTTTGTGGTGTGGTGTTTATTCCTGTATTTTTTATCTCCTGCTACTTTTTAAAGAGAAGCCCAGAATTCTTAGAGAGAAGAATGAAATTTAAAGAAAAAGAAATACAACAGAAAGCAATTATTAAGGTATCAGGTATACTCTTCTCTATTGGATTTCTAATCCCTGGATTTGATTATCGATTTGGTTGGTCCAGTGTACCAATTTGGTTAGTAGTGATCTCTGACCTAATAATTCTTGCTGGCTATTTCTTGGTGTTTCTTTCTTTTAAAGAAAATGCTTTTGCAGGACGTACCGTGGAAATATTCAAAGGACAGAAAGTTATTGATACTGGTCCCTATGCCATAGTACGACATCCTATGTATGCTGGTGTAGTTCCTATGTTTCTATTTATGCCCTTAGCACTTGGATCGTTCTGGGCAATGCTCTTTTTTGCACCTATCTGTGCAATTATTATTCTTCGAATATTAAACGAGGAAGAAGTTTTACGAAAAGGTTTACCTGGTTATACTGCATACTGCAAAAAAGTACGATACCGTCTCATACCTTTCGTTTGGTAAATTACATTAGTCAAAAAAATTCTAGGCTGATGTGCTAGACTAAAAATATGAATGATGCAGAGATCATAACCCTTATAACCCTTCTCCTACTCTGCTTTGTTATTGCTTTTTTCCTTTATAAAAAAGTAGTTTTCTTTAAGAAGGTAGTAAGTATTCCACTCTTAGTGCTCGGGGCTATACTTTCCTCTATACTCCACAACCTCATATATGCCCTATTCTATGAATACTTCACTAAACATGGTGGGGATGAAGCATTCTTTTTTATTCTCACTTTTATTCTTTTGGGTACTGCAATCTTTCTAATACCCATCCAGCTCATAAACTTCTTAGTAAAGAAATATAAGAAATAAAATTGATATAATAGCTTCATTAAGATTTAATGCACTTAAGGAGGTGTTTATTTAGATGGCAGATAAAAAGGTTGGAATAATTACACACTTTTTTGACAAAATTAGTGTTGGAATTATTAAACTAGATGGTGCCTTTAAGAAGGGTTCCAAAATTAGAATAGAAGGAGCAACAACAAACTTTGAACAAGTTGTTAACGAAATGCAATTTGAACGAGAAGATATTGAAGCAGGTAAAAAAGGACAAGAAGTTGGAATAAAAGTAGATGAAAAGGTAAGAGATGGAGACTCTGTATTCTTAGTAGAGTAAATACTTTCCCCTCTTCATACTATTTCTAATTTATATCTTTGTATTGTATTTATGCGCAAAAAAACCACCTTTCGGTGGTTTCTTCGTTTCAAGATCTGAAAAGCGAGAAGAACGTATTACTTTCATTTGGAGATTTAAAGCTTATCTCCGAACTCACTCGTGGATACTATTGTGAGAAAGTATCCTTTTATTACTTGATTTCCATGGAGTTATTAAAAATCAAGTTTGTTTTCTTTTTCAATGGGGTTCCTCAACGTTAAGTTGAGACAACGATCCATCAATCAAAAACATTCTTCTCCCTTAGAAAGGAGGTGATCCAGCCGCAGATTCCCCTACGGCTACCTTGTTTCGACTTCACCCTCATCACTGATTCCACCTTGGGCCCCTCGTAAACGGGGAGACTTCGGGTGGCCCCAGCTTTGCTGGCGTGACGGGCGGTGTGTGCAAGACCCGAGAACGTATTCACCGCAGTATAGCTGACCTGCGATTACTAGCGATTCCAACTTCATGGAGTCGAATTGCAGACTCCAATCTGAACTGAGACCGGTTTTATAGATTAGCTCCGCCTCGCGACTTTGCGACTCATTATACCGGCCATTGTAGCATGCTTCTTGCCCAGGACGTAAGAGCAATACCGACTTGACGTCATCCCCACCTTCCTCCTCGTTGCCGAGGCAGTTTCGCTAGAGTGATACAACTAGCAATAGGGGTTGCGCTCGTTAACCCACTTAAGGGTACGCCTCACGGTACGAGCTGACGACAGCCATGCAACACCTGTTCAAACCTTGATGCAAGCATCAGCTTCTCCCTTTCGAGAAAAGCATACGGTAAGAATGTCAAGCCCTGGTAAGGTTCTTGGGTTATCAGCCAATTAAAGAGCATGCTCCACCGCTTGTGCGGGTCCCCGCCAATTCCTTTGAGTTTTAACCTTGCGATCGTACTCCCCAGGCGGCCTGCTTAACGCGTTAGCTTCGACACCCATCACAAGTGACAAGCATCTAGCAGGCATCGTTTAGGGCGTGGACTACACGGGTATCTAATCCGTTTTGCTCCCCACGCTTTCGTCTCTCAGCGTCAGAACAGCCCCAGGTAACTGGCTTCCCCCTCGGTGTTCCGTATGATATCAACGCATTTCACCGCTACACCATACGTTCCGTTACCCCCTAGCTGTCTCAAAGTTGAACAGTATTGAAAGCCTCTTCTCGGTTAGGCCGAGACATTTAACTTCCAACTTGAACAACCGCCTACAGAACTCTTTACGCCCAGTAAAACCGGGTAATGCTTGCGCCCTACGTATGACCGCTGCTGCTGGCACGTAGTTTGCCGGCGCTTATAACGAAGTTTACAACCCGAAGGCATTCATCCTTCACGCGGCGTCGCTGCGTCAGACTTTCGTCCATTGCGCAAGATTCCCCATTGCTGCCTCCCGTAGGAGTAGGGCCCGTTTCTCAGTGCCCTTCTGGCTGGTTATACACCTATACCAGCTATCCGTCATAGGCTTGGTGAGCAATTACCCCACCAACTACCTGATAGAACGCAGGCTCATCCCCAAGCGATAAATCTTTGATGTTGCCATCACATAAGGTATTAGTCCACCTTTCGATGGGTTGTCCCTTACTTGGGGGTAGATTCCTACGCGTTACTCAGCCGTTTGCCACGCTATGTAAACATAGCGTTCGACTTGCATATTTTAGGCACGCCGCTAGCATTCACCCTGAACCAGGATCAAATTCTCATAAAAAAGCTAAACGCTTACACATGCGTTAAAAGCCAGTAAGCGTTAAACGTTCTTCTCGCTTTACATGATCTTGAAAATTAATCTGTTTTTTCATGGTTCATTGAAATTAATTTACTCAAAGGTTTATTGAAATTAATTTCGTTAAAGTGCATTTCAATGTGCAACCGCCTAGTCTACACTAGTGTTATACATTTATCAATATAAAAAGGTTTCTGTCAATACCTTGCCTTGTAATTTAAATAGAATATAATTTCTTAAGAAGAAGGAGGAAACATTGAATGAACAAGAGTACTACGAACAGCTTTCATGGAAAGAGGGGCTCAGAAAAACTATACTAAGGGACGCCTTAGACCAAATGCCCTTCTCAGACTGGAAAATAGCTAGGTTTATATCCAAATCCCACGGAAGAAGCAAATCCAAAAAACTGCCAATCAAAAAATATAAAAAGAAAAGACCGAACGAGGTCTTACTGATAGGGGTTCCTGATGGTAAGGGAGGTTTCGGAAAACATTTTGATATATCGGAAGATTCAAGAAGAAGAGACAGACTCAGAGGTCTTTTAGATAAATATATAAAGGAGGAGTTAGATATTAAAAATATAGATCTCCAGACCTTGGGAAGAAACGAGATTGACTACTTTCTGGATTGCATTAAGAGAATCGAAAGAATAAGGGAAGAGCTGAGTACATAAACCGCTATTAAAGTTGAAATATAGCGGTTTTTGTATTCTCTAATAAGTGTAGAGAGTGCTTTATTGATAACCCCGTCTTCCAAGTGTATTCAAAATATATGAGGGCTCATCATCTGGTATTTTTAGTTCTTCTTTTTAGTACTAATGCTTTCTCCTTTGCACAAACCTGGGAGAAAACAACACTAGAGAGCAACGCCATAGAGTGTATAGAACACACTCCCTGGGGAATACTGGCTGGAGAGCTAAACAGTAGTCTTTGGACAAATCCAGAAAATGGCATTTTTATCTCAAGAGATCTGGGAAATACCTGGGAAACATTGGGTCTTTCTGATCACGGAATAAAAGATCTAAAATATTTTGATGAAAAAGTTTATGCTGCTACTTATTACTTCCAAAATGGGTTAAAGGGGCTATATGTTTCCAAAGACCAGAAACAAAACTGGGCCCATCTAGGTATTACTTATTCCCCAACTAAAATTGATAGAGATGAAAGTACTATATATTACGGCTCTGAACATTATGGTCTTTGGGTAAGCTTTGATGACGGTGTTTCCTGGCATCAAAAACTTGGTGATGGTGGGGACGGAACAACTATAAAAACACTAAAAAGTGGCAAGAATTTAACTCTTGTTACATCAGATACAGAAGTATTTAGGTCGGTAGATCACGGAAACACCTGGGAGGAAGTTAAATTTTTAAATAATAAAGACATCTCACACTTCTATATAGAAGGTAACCGTGTCTTGGCAGCTAACTCTTACAATCAAGGACTGTTTCTATCAGATGATTCTGGAGTAACTTGGAAAAAAATAGAAAGTTTTGGAAACTACCCTATCGGCGACATCACTAAGTTTGAAAATAACTACTATATTGGAAGACAAACACCTGATTATCATTTTTCTATTTATAAAACTTCCGATCTCACAAATTGGGAAGACACTAATCTAAATGTTGGGCAACTAAACAGGGTTACAGATCTAACTTGGATATTCTCCGAACCAAGTTACTTGTTTGCAAGCATTATTAACAAAGGTTTGTACAGGTACCAGATTCCAGAAAAACTTACATCTAATACATTTTTAGATATACCTTGGGAATCCTATAATAACAATGAACTGGTAGATAAAATTACCGCTTATTTTGACCATGAATACCCTCTCCTTGGTTATAGCTACTACTCTGAACCACAGGGTAAAAATAAAACAACACTAAACTTTTTAGGAGAAAAAGATGTTGAACCAAATATCTACTACAGCTCTCATAGTGGGACGGACTTTGGATTAAGTTATGGAACCGAAATTTTAGCCCCTGCATCTGGAAATGCTACTTACTTTACATGCACAGGGTGTGGGCATTCTATAAAAATTAATCACTTGAATGGATACCAAAGTACGTATATGCACTTACAAGATAAGGGCCTTGTTACTAGTGAGGGTGTTGTCTGGGTTAATGCTGGAGATAAAATTGGATATGTGGGAATGACTGGAAACACGTCTGGACCTCACCTACATTTTGAAATAAGTAGGGGTGTTTTTCCTGATGGTAGGGCCGATCCCTTTGGTTGGGTATCTAAGGACTTCCAAGATCCCTGGGCTACCTTCGACTGGCAGGATACTCTAGGCACACATCATGGAACTAAGAGTACACTTCTATGGAATGTAGAAATTCCAAAGGATTCTAAGTTTATAAGCTCAGAGACCTCTACTTCACTAGATAACGTTCTTGTATCATTAAGCTCGCCATCAACTACTATTACTATTAGAAAATCTTCAACACCTCTACTCCAGTTACAACCAAGTCTAAAATACCTAAGTGGGACTTCCTACATTATTAATGTCATTAACCAGCTTGGAGAAAAAATTGAAGTATTTAATAATGACATGAAGATCATAGTAGACTTTTCTCAAAGTGACTTATCAAATATTCTCATAGATTCTCTAAAACTATACTTTTGGAATACGTATTCAAAACTATGGGAGCCAGTACCTTCTTTTTTAGACATTGAAAATAGAAAACTAACAGCCTACTCTGGTCATCTAAGTGAATTTGCAGTTCTAGGAGAAAAAGTTCAAAAAATTCTTTTTGAAACCCAAATTTTAGTGTCTGGAAGTCAAAATAATGGATGGTATTATGATTTTCCTTCAATTTCTTTCTCCTTTAATGACGACCAAAACAGTAACATTGATAAAACTTTTTATTCAATAAGTGCCACTGACACTTGGGAGGAGTTTTCTCAACCATTCTTTATCGAAAAAAATGGGTTTTCGGATATAAAATTTAGATCTTTGGATATAAATGGAAATCTTGAAGACACAAAAAGTGCGTTTTTAAAAATAAATGCTCTTGGGAAGTGGGTAGATAGCTTAAAGGTAAAAAACTCTTCGTTTAGAGTCAACTTCTATTGAATTATTCCCCCACCAATCACTATGTCTCCATTATAAAAAACTGCACTTTGGCCATCTGCTACCCCAAATATTTTTTTAGAGGATATAACTTTTCCATTTAAAAATTTAGCTGGATATAACTTACCAAGATTTCTGATTCGAACTTTACAACTAAACTTATCTTTTGGTTCTCCCAAGGTCCACCTAATATCAGAAACCTCAAACTCCTTTTTATATGTCTTCCCTTCCTCCCCTATTATCAGTTCATTTCTTTCCACATTCTTTCCAATCACATACATTGGTTTTCCAAAATACTTTGAAACTCTAAATCCTTTTCTTTGACCAATGGTAAAAAACCAAACTCCGTCATGCTCTCCAACTACGTTTCCATTACCATCTAATACATTCCCCTTTTTAAGCTTAATCTTTTTGGATAAGTAGTTCTTCAAAGTAGATTTTCCAACAAAACAAATATCGACACTTTCAGGTCTATTTACTGCAGATATGTCATTATTCTTCGCTATTATTCGTACCTTATTCTTAGTAAAATTACCTAAAGGAAGGAGTATTTTTGTAAGTTTTTCACTTGGAATTCTGTAAAGGAAATATGATTGATCTTTACTCCTATCTTTTCCTCTTAAGAGTTTTCCATTCTTGACTCTTGCGTAGTGACCCGTTGCAATAAAGTCAAAACCGTTTTTTATTGCCCAATCGTAGAATGCCCCAAACTTAACTTTCTCGTTACACACTACGTCTGGATTAGGTGTTCTCCCAGAAGCGTACTCGTTAATAAAATAGTCAATTATTTCCTTCTTAAACTTATCTCCAAAATCCAAATCAACAAACTTAATATCCAAGTGTTCTGCAACTTCTTCAGCAGAATTCTTGCCACACTCGCCACATTCCCCATCTGCTTCCCAACACTTAAAGTAGACACCAGTTACATCATAACCCTCCTTCTTCAATAGGAGAGCAGCAACAGCAGAGTCGACGCCCCCACTTAATCCAACTGCAACTTTTTTTCTTACTTGATTAGTCATGTCTAGGAATTATTACAAAAGAATACCTACTTATCCACCTTTATATGTACAACAGAGTTGGCCATTGCATCTACTATCATGTTCACAATATCTAGAGCCTGATTATATGAAAGTTTTCTGTAGTTATGTGGAAAGTAGTGAAACACTAGGTTTCTACCTTGTTTCCAAGTTCTCCACATCTTCTTATTTATATTTTTACCTTCTCCCTCATACCTGCTTAACTTCTCATAAATTGAGGTTTTTCCTTTAAAATGAGGGTTCAGTATTCTTCCAATTCTAATTTCATCACTAAAGTATTCTTCTTCTTTTATTAGCCCGATATCTAAAAAGAATCTTTTCAAGAAGCCCTCATATGCTTTAGCAAAAGGAAACACCATAAATGAGTAGTCTGATATATCTGCTTGCTCGTGATAATCGTGAACAAAGTTAAGAACAATTTCCCCATCCTCAATGAGATCTCTGATCTCATCAGGCATATACTCCCAAAGTTTACTGTCGCGGGGCACAACATTCATACATACATGATACTTGGATAAGTCCCCTACCTCAATGTACAATTAAGAAAACTCACTGCCATGGTGTTATTTAATATATTTCTAATCATAATAGCTTCTTTTTTGCTCATTAAAGCGGTGAGTATTTTTATTAAATCCACAACCAACATCTCAAGAGCATTAAGAGTGTCTGGATACACAATTAGTTTCCTACTTGTATCAATTGCCACTTCCCTACCAGAAACAATAGTTGGTATAAACTCAGCGCTAGCTGGTAAGCCGATACTTTCATATGGAAATGCACTCGGCTCTAACATTGCCCTACTTACATTGATAATTGCCATCCCGGGATTCATTAACTCAGGCCTTCACACAAGAAAAATATTTAGATCAAAAGACATATATATTAGTAGTTTCTTTGCAATATTAGCCGTAGCTTTAGCACTTGATGGACAAGTTACAAGACTTGATGGGTATATCCTTCTTGTGGGATATGTGATCTACAGCGTATCTTTTCTGAGAAAGAATTCACATATTCACACATTTTTTCATGGTTATGGAAAGGTAAATTTACTAAAAGAGGTCCTTCTTTTTGTTATGTCCCTATGTCTAATAATCATTTCTGGAGAATTAGTAGTTAGAGGAGCAATAAACTTAGGAGAAACTTTAAAGATTGGACTCGGATTTGTAGGTTTATCAATTATGGCAATCGGAACATCTCTACCAGAAATTGCATACTCTATTGGTCTTATTAAAAAACACAAACAGAATGAAGTACTTGGTAATGTGATTGGAAGTGTAGGAGTTAACTCTACCCTAGTGCTTGGAATTACCTCTGTAATTGAACCAATAATAGTTAATGGGGGAATAAGTATAACCACATATATATTTGCCATTGTTGTGGTAGCGATTTTCTTAGGATTTTCTAAGAAGGATCACGATATAAACAAAAAAGAAGCAACTGTTTTGCTTCTTTTGTACTTTACCTTTTTAATTGTTGAGTACTTAGTTCAGTAATTAATCTGAGAACTTAACTACTTCAAACACTCCAGATCTAATATCTTTAAGAGGTATAATTCCGACCTCAACATCTTCCACCTCATGCATAGCAGAGCTTGTTGTACCACCAAATTCTTCGATATTGAAATCATCTGAGTCAGATCCCCAACCAGGTTTCACAAATACCTTAAGAAATTCATACTCATCCCACTTACCAGAATACTCAAGCTTTACTTCCCTACCTTCTCCCTTTCCTCCTCCAGATGTCTTAACCTTCTCTCCTGCATCCAAAGAAGATAAACAACCCTCAAGAGTTTTACATAAATACCCAGAAAGTCCCCATGTTCCATCACTATCTATCTCTACAATAACTCCCACAAGATCAAGTGTCTTAGCTCCATGGATATTTGAATTAGAAGAGTTAGAAAAATACCAGAATGATACTGGCAAAATAATGAATACAATAACTATCAATACTACTGGTAGCAAGGAACCTTTCTTCATGAATTAATGAACTCAAAATTTACCCAACCTGTCAAGAGTTTATGTATAGAAATTGCTTGATATAATATGTACATGACTAAAAAGCCAAAGGTAGCAATTGCAACAGAGTTCCTAACTCAAATGGGAGGGGCTCAAAAAATGCTTGAGGCAGTGTTAGAGATGTACCCTGATGCACCTGTATATACAGCAAAGTACGATCCCACAAAGCTAGAGAAAACGATATCTAGTAGAAATGTCATATTTCCTAAAGATAAGTTTGTAAATAAGATTGGTAAACACTTCTTTGTATTCACCATGGCACCTATCTTTGAAAATTTTGATTTTAGAGATTTTGATTTAGTAATTAGTGATGGTACTACTTGGAACAAGGGAATACTTACTAAGCCAGATCAACTTCACATAACCTACATTCATACTCCTCCAAGGTTTTTATACGGATACTCAAGAGAAGGAACTAAATGGGATAAGGGACCACTAAGAAGATTTATATATAGTTATATGGCAAATATTTTAAGGCTTTGGGATTACGTCGCTGCTCAAAGACCAGACTTCATAGTTGCTAACTCAAAAGAGATCCAGAAAAGAATTAAGAAGTTTTATGGAAGAGATTCAACAGTAATTTATCCCCCAGTAGAAGTTAACTACAAAACTCCAGATAAAAAACCTGACATTATAGATAAGCCATACTTTTTAGCTACCGGAAGACTAGTTACATATAAGAATTTTGATATTTTAATTGAAGCTTTCAATAAACTTGGATGGCCTCTTGTTGTTGTAGGTACGGGATCTGAAGAAAGTAAGTTAAGAGCAATGGCAAAGGATAATATTATCTTTACTGGTAGAGCTTCAGAGGATGATAAGCACATCCTTATGGAACATGCATTAGGATTAATTAATACAGTTGAGGATGAAGATTTTGGAATAGTACCTATTGAAATTCAAGCTCATGGGAAACCAGCACTAGTTCATAGATCTGCAGGTCACCTTGAAACAGTAGTTGAGAATATCAGTGGAATGTATTTTGAAAGTTTAGATATAGATCATTTGGTTAAAAAGATAAAAGAATTTAAAAAAGCAATTGATGAAGGTAAGTTTGATTCCCAAAAGATAAAGGAGGGTGTTAAAAAATATTCTAAAGAGAGATTTAAAAAAGAGTTTTCAGACTTCGTAGAAAGTAAACTCCCCTAAGATATGCCTGAATATCCAGAAGTACATACTATTACCAATGACTTAAAGAAACATATTACTGGATTTGAGATAAAAAAAGTTAATTTAGATCCAAAGTATTCTCTTCCAAATATAGAGAGTAGAAAAATAAAAGGTATAAAACAGATAGCAAAAAATATTGTACTAGAACTAGACTCAGATAAGTTTTTGGTCTTTCACTTAGCCATGACTGGTCGAATTCTCCTACGAAAAGATAAGAATATTAATGACAAATGGGTCAAAATTACCTTAGAAATATCAAAAAATGATAAAAATTACTACTTAAAATTTGCAGATATGAGGGCATTTGGAAAAGTGCAACTTCTAGATAAAAAGGGTTTGGAAGAACTTACTTATAAATATGGTCCTACTCCACTAGATGATTTAACTCCCAAAGAATTTTTAGAACTAGTTAAATCTAAAAAGACTAATGTTAAAAACGTACTTTTGGATCAAACTTACCTTCATCAATTGCTTT
>JBHPFT010000012.1:0-12191 GCA_042571445.1 Patescibacteria group bacterium | reverse complement strand
CGCAGGTATAACTAAAATATGTCTAACATCCTCTCTCCTATATGGTTGGGACTTCTTTATCCTCCCGCTATTGTTTATCTTTTAACATTTCTAACAGTTTATTGGGCATATATGGCTCTTAAACACACAGCTGGATTAATTAGGGGCTATAAAAAGTTTAAAGAAGAAGGTTCCGTTGATTGGTATAAGGAGTGTAGGAAGTTAGGTTTTAATAATTTACCTGATAAGCCAACTCTTCCCCCCACACTTGAGGATGTTAGACATATTTTAGTTATACCTGCGGTAAATGAGCCAGAAGAAGTTTTTAGAGATTCTGTAGATAGTATCTTTGATCAAAGTTTTCCTAAGGATCAACTTACTCTTGTTTTTACTGTAGAGGAAAAGTATGCAGAGGAGACAACTAAAAGAATTAAAGACGTTATTGGTATCAGAAGGGAAAGTCTTCATGACCTTATGTTTTTTGTTCATCCTGCTGGAATTGTTGGGGAAGCGATTGGAGATGGCGGTGCAAACAGAGCTTGGGGAGCAAGTCATGCTGTGGAAGAACTAAGAAAGAAAAACGAACCTATCAGAAACTATATTTTTAGTAATCTAGATAGTGACCACGTTCTTCATAAACATTATCTTTCTAGACTTACTCACCTATATCTAACCTCAGATAAAAGGGACCATCACTTCTACTCTTCTGCAGTTCCTCTTTTTGATAACAATCTTTACAGAGTACCTATGATGATGAGAATAGAAGCTAATGCAGTAACTTTAGGGGTATTGTCTGACTGGGCAGTGTCAGAAGGTGGGGTTAGAAAGACATTTAGTGCCTTTTCAGTTTCTCTCCAAACTTTAATTGATGCAGACTACTTTGATGTCTCTTTAGGTGCAGACGACACAGTATTTTATTGGAGAGCTTTCTTTGCAAGAGACGGAAAGTTTGATGGTAAGTGTTACTACATTCCTTATTCTGCAGATGCTGTGGAAGGGAAAGATTATGTTGATTCTCACAGAAGTTTATACAAACAGCTTTTAAGGTGGGGGTGGGGAGTTGTAGATTTTCCACTTTCAATAATGGGATTTATTAAGAATAAAAAGATTAAGTCCACAGAAAAGATAAAGTGGGTAGTAAGACATCTGAAAGAAAGAGTATTTTTAGTAAATATTGTCTTTTTAATTACCTTTGGCTTTGGAATTGTTACTCTTGTTAACCCTTTAGTTAAGCAATCTAGTTATGCATATAGCCTTCCAAATATTATGAGTGCAATCTTGACTTTAACTCTAATATTTTTAATTCCTGGTGGACTTTTTAGGAGAAGATTTTCTAAGGATCCTCCAAAAGACTACCCATTATTTAAAAGATTTCTTTTGATTCTAGAGGGACCATTAATAATGCTTAATCTTTTGTCTTTCTCTTTTCTACCTTGGATACATGCTCAGACTATGATGCTTTTTGGAAAAAGATTTAAGGATTTATATCACACCCCAAAGATAAGATGAAATTTGATAAAAGAGTGCAAAAAGCAGTTGAATACGTTTTAGAGAAGTTAAAGAATAAGACTTTAGCTAAGTTTTTGTTATCAACTTTAATAGCTTTCTTCCAGGTCTTTTATATTCTTCTTAGATATAAATATATTAATTCTGAAATTCCCTTTTGGTTTACAAGAATATGGGGAGACTTCCAGCTTGCTCCTAAAATGACCCTATTTTTAGTACCACTCATTTCTCTTGGAGTTACTCTTCTTGGGTTGCTATTTGTATTAATAAACAACCTTTATATTAAGTTTGTTGATGAGGTCGTATGGTTTGTTGTTGGTTTTTGTAACCTAGTCTTGTCTTACTCAGTTTTTAGAATTATTCAGGTATCTTCTATAGCTTATAAACCTTTTATTAGTCCTTTATATGTTTCTCTTTTTCCTTCCTTTGTTGTAGCTTTCTTGGGAGTGTATATCCTTACACCTTTTTTTATTGAATTTGCACAAAGAAAGAAGATGGTAACTAACCCATCTGTTCATAAACACCCTGGTATGATTTTAGAAAACCCATCTGCAAGAGGAGGAGGGCTGGTGTATGGTTTGGTATTTCTAGCAGCTTCTTTAGTTTTTGTGGGAATAAACAAAAACTTTTCTGGCTTGTACCTTTCTGTTTTGATGGTTTCAGTTTTGGGTATATTAGATGATTATCAAAATACCCATCCGAAGTCTGGCTTTAGTTTTTTAGAAAATCCTCTCTTAAGATTAATTCTACTTTTTGCCTCAGTTTTACCTGTAATCTTTTCTGGGGTTTTAATTAGAACGGTTAGTAATCCTTTTGGAGGTATGATCAACCTAGATATTATTAGATTTGGTTTCTTGGGAAGAGAAATCTCGTTAATTCCAGTAATACTAACTACCATCTGGGTGGTATGGTTTATGAACGTTTTGTCGTGGTCAAATGGGATTGATGGACAATACTCTGGCATTGTAGGAATAGCCTCTGTTTTAGTAGCTTTACTGGCATTAAGGTTTGAGGTTTTAGAGCCCTATCATACTCAGATAGCTACTCTTGCTGCAATTAGTGCAGGTGCTGCTTTTGGAACAGTAAAGTTTAATTGGTATCCAAGTAAAATTATGTGGGGATTTGGTGCCATGACTGTTGGTTTAGTTGTTGCAAGTTTAGCTATTTATGCAAGAGCAAGGATAACTGCATCCGTTCTGATTATTCTTATTCCGTTTCTTGATGCTGCAGTAACAGTTGTTAGGAGATTACTCAAGGGCAAGAATCCGTTTAAAGGAGATAGAGGACACCTTCACCATGTTTTAATGGAGAGAGGCTGGGGTGTCAGAAGAATAGCCCTTTTTTATTGGGTAGCTACCGCACTGTTTGGTCTTGTAGGTCTTTTATCTTCCGAGGTGCACGTATTTAAGGTCGGCTTTTTTATTGCAGGATTTGTTGGGTTTATGATTGTATTACTCAATGTTAGGGTTCTTAGAGATAAAGTAGAAACACTAACTGATTAAAGACGTTTGTTTTTTACTTAATTTTCCTTTAATATTCAATGCGTAAAATTTTGGAGAAATTTAACCCAGGGGGATATGCGTATACTTATGGTTGAGTACGACAAGAAGTTTCTTAATGATCTTCTTGTTGAAGTTGAAAAAGATTACATTGTTGATGTCGCTGGCAGCGGGGTTGAAGGTGCGTATCTTTCACAAATTAACGACTATGATGTGATGATAGTTGGTCATAACCTTCCTGATATGGATGGTTCAGAAGTTTGTAGACTTACTAGAACAGCTGAAATTAATACTCCAATTCTATACATTTCAGAAGGAGGAGAGGAAAAAACAAAAGTTGAGTGTTTAGATGCTGGTGCAGATGTACATCTTTTGAAGTCAATGGGAAAGGATAGCTTTAAAGCACAGGTTAGAGCACTTGCGAGAAGAAAAAACCTATTTAATGGTGGAAGTATTTTAAAGATTGGTAATTTGAGAATGAATCTAAAAGATAAAGAAGTTTTTATTGGAAAAAAGATTTTAGAGCTAAGAAGAAAAGAGTTTGATTTATTAGAATATCTTTTACTGAACGCTGGAAGAGCAGTTTCTAAGGAGGAAATACTTGAGCATGTTTGGCAAAACGGTATTTATGTTTTTTCTAATACTGTAGAGGTCCATATACGCAATCTAAGAACAAAAATAGAGGAATATAATATAGATCCTATCAAAACAGTGAGAGGATTTGGATATAAAATAGAATGTTGAGAAAAGAGTAAAAACGTCATATCATTCCTATATAGTGTTTGCTACCATTTACCACGTTTTAAGAACTGCTCGGCCAAGGCAATGGTTGAAAAATCTCAGCCTTTTCGCAGCCCCAATCTTTGCAGAGATGCTCTTTTTTGGCCATACCTTCGAAAGAGCTGTGCGTGCTTTCTTTGTGTTCTGTATTCTTTCTTCTGGTGTGTATTTTTTTAACGACGTTGTGGATGCAGATAAAGATAAGCTTCATCCTGTAAAGAAAAACAGAGCAATAGCCTCAGGGAAAATCTCCAAAAAAGCAGGATTGATTATTTCCTTCTTGCTTGTTGCTGCTTCTCTGGTTTACTCATTTAATAATGTTGGTAGCTACTTTTCATATCTTTTAATTTTTTATGTTATCCTTCAACTTTTTTACTCTCTTTGGCTTAGAAATGTTATCATTCTAGATTCCATAGTTGTGGCAACTGGCTTTGTTATCAGAGTGTTTGCAGGAGGATTTGCTTCTCATACCTCTGTTTCCTCTTGGCTTGCACTAACTACCATAGGAGTCTCTCTTTTGATGGCATTTGGTAAGAGAAGATCGGAAAAGACCATTTTAGAAAGATACCAAAAGAAGACTGCTGAGACACGAAAAACACTAAAACACTATCCGGATAACCTGCTTGACAGTATGATTTCGATGTCTGCAGCCTACTCGATTATTTCTTACTCATTCTTTACCTTTATGACCTCCTCAGAGATAGTTGGTAAAAGAATATCCTCTGTTTTACCATCTGTACTTAAAAGCCCTAAACTTATGATGTTGACTATTCCAATTGTTATATATGGTGTTGCAAGATACCTTTATATTATTTATGAAAAAGGCGAGGGAGAGTCTCCAGCTAGGGTACTCCTATCGGATCTACCAATACTCTTTTCAGTTTTAATATGGGTAGCAGTAACTATGGGGATAATATATCTAATTCCTCTTCTTGGGTAGATTGGAGCTTTTGGTAAAACTCTTCTTCTAATCTCTTAATTATCTCTTCTATTTCTTCTGGAACATTCTCCTCACGTGGCAAAGGCGCATACTCTTCAATTTCTCTTTCATCCTGTGTTGACAAAACAACAGGATCTTCATTTTCATCAAGTTTCATCAAGGCCATAGAGCCTATGGGAGCTCCAATTAACACCAAGAGTACTATTAGGAGTGTTGAGTTAAGAAGTATTTTTTTAACCATTTTTTTCCATTTCTAAAAACTCTGTATCTTCATCATACTCATCTTTTCTTTCTTTACTCAATTTTATTTCATTTTCGATATCAAAAATAAAGAACACAGTAGTCACTACAGTCATTCCAAGAACAATATAAAAGACCCAGGGATAAATAAATTTATTTAAGTTCATAATCGCAGAAATAATTAAAAGAAGATATGCATAAGAGATCCAGATTGCAGCTTGAGAGTAAATATCAAATGATGACTGAATTAGACTTGGGATTTTAAGCTCAAAAAGCTTTGCAGTAATTCCCGGCTTTATATGTGAGTCATGAAATGCATAGGACTTAATAAGTACATAAATTAAACCTACTACTAAAACTGCAGCCATAACTAAGGTTGAGTACGAATTAACAAACACATACTCAATACTGTTTTGAAATGTGAAACCAGAAAGACCAACATTAAAGTCAAAGTTTAGATAACTACTTATTAATACGATAGATATTATTCTAGTGGTTAAAAGCAACACCGCGGGTACGATTGCTTTGTCTATTAACTTAGTAAGTAGTTTTGAAGTCATATGAGCAGGCCTGTTAAAATATTACTACCATGCGGGAAACCCAGTCAACGAGGCAGTTTTTAAAAGATCCATATTTTCTGCTGCTGTCTACACTATTGTTCTTTACACCTTTGGTTCTAACTAAAGTAACAAACGAGCTATTTGAATTCCCAAAAATGATCTTTTTATACCTCTTTGGAGGTTTCCTAATTGCCTCTTTCGTTACAGATAAAGTCTTTTCAAAGACTACATTAAAAAAGGGGTCTCTACCAGCCCTTCTTTTTATCCTGAGTAACCTTGTATCCACAGTCTTTTCTACACATAAACACACCTCTATATTTGGGTATTACTCAAGGTTTAACGACAGCTTGGTATCTATCTTATTTTTCTTTTCTTTGTACTTAGTTTTTAAAAATACTCTTACTAAGGATATGTTTGAGAAACTTCTAAAGATTATTCTTCTCACAATTATTCCTATTAGTTTCTTTGGACTTTATCAGCACTTCAATGGAACAGAGAGGGTGTATTCAACTTTTGGGCAACCGAACTGGCTTGCTCAGTATCTTTGTATGTTACTTCCTCTTTGTATATTTAAATGTCTAAAAGAAAGTTTCAAGACATGGTTTCCAATATATTTGATTGGGTTTTCATGTTTCTGGTTCACATACTCAATATCTGGTGTATTAGCTTTTATTATCTCGATTACCTTTTTGTTCATATTTATGAATCAGAGGAGTGTTTTTGAGAGAAAATCAATGCTTAAGTTCTTGGTTCTTTTCTTCTTCACATTGATAATAGCTTCTTCTAACTTAGGTATCTTTAAAGAGAAGGTCCAAGATGCTATTTATGATGTAAAACAGAAAACCTCTTTTCTAAAAAGAGTATATGCGGCAGAAGATACTCACAAGGTATCTGACCCAGGATTTATTAGGCTTGAACTTTGGAAAAGTACTTTTGATTTAATACTTTCCTCTCCAAAGACATTCTTAATCGGTACAGGGCCAGAAACATTTCCATATGAGTTTCAAGAATTCAGAAACTTAAAACTTAACTACTCTTCTGAGTGGGACTTTGTGTTTAATAAACCACACAACTACTTTTTAGAGATTTGGGCAGAACTAGGTATTTTAGGGTTCATCTCTTTTTCCATACTTTTAGTACACGTTCTTAGAAAGACTACATACTATTTAAGAGTTCCTATCATTAGTCTTTTAACAACTAGTTTCTTTGGGTGGCCTGTTATTAGTACAACCCTACTATTCTGGTTTTTAGTTTCATACTCGGAGGTATCTGATGATTAAGAAGGCAGTATTATTAGTTGTTGTATGGGGGATATTTGGTCTTTGGTCTCTTTATTGGGCAAAGGTATATATCTCTGATATGTATTTTAAGAAGTCACAGATATATTTAGTTGCAGAAAGTTTGGAGAGAGCATTAAAGTACTCAGATAAAGCAGTTAAATTTAATTCTTGGGAGCCTAACTACTACAGGGGAAGAGCAAAGGTATTGACAGTTAGTCTTGTTAGTAATAAAGATGTGACAAGTGTAAAAGAGAATATACTTAGTGATCTTAAAAAAGCAGAGGAATTAAATCCTAGAAACTTAGTTACACTAAGAAACTCTGTTCCCATCTACTACTTTTTAGCCATCAAAGATATCTCTTTAACCTCTGGATTACTAAATCTAGATGAAAGATACTTAGATGCAACAAAGGAGTTTTTTAAGACTCTCAAAAATAGCTACTCACATGATGTTGGGGTGATCGTACTTCTAGCAGAGTATGAGAGAAAGTTAGGTTTAGATGATGAGTACATGGAGAGTAGAAAGATTGTTGAGAGGCTGAGACCAGAGTTACTTAACTGGCACGAATCATTCAGATAGTTCTACATAGGATGAGGAAACCCAACCTTCTGTGCCATCTGGAAGGTTTATCTTTACCCACCCTGTTCCTTCTTCAATAACAGAGAATGTTTCACCTACGTCTACTTTTGCTACCTCGGTCCCACTTAAATTTGGTGCACTCCTTACTCTTAACCAACCTGTTGAGGTAGAAAGAACTGTTGCTGTTTTTCCAGAAACAGCAAGGCCAGAAAGTGAAGAGAACGCTTCTTGAGCCTCCTTTGTTAAACTATTTCCATCAATACTTCTTCCTAGGTATCCCCCACGTCCTACACCTTGAAGTTTTTCAAAATCTTCTTTAGTAATTATGGCTTCTCCATTTGAGTCAAAGATGTTTCCCTTGTAGTCAATAAAATATCCAAATATTGCTTCTTTATTTTCTCCAGCCCCATCAATGTCTATACCCCTGGTTTGATTCCAATATGAAACTGCCTTTGCCCACACTTGTGTATCAGCAACTATTACGTCGTTATCAGAAGAGAGGTCATACAGTCCTGAGTATTGAGAAAATTCTGTAATAGTTCCCATGATAGGATATGGAAATAGCTTTATAGAGCCGTTTAGAGTGTATCCTTTGTGGACACTTACTCTTGTAATCTGTGGTTCGTAGCCAAGATGAGAAATTTTTAATTCGTAATCTCCTGTGCTCACATTCTGAGAAGAAAATGGGGTAGTTCCTATCTTTGTTCCATCAAGGTAAACTTCTGCACCAGATGGTTCAGAGATTATTCTTAGAGAATCTTCTGGATTTTCTTTATCGAACCAAAACTCTTGTCCTGAAGAAAATATATCTGATACACCTAAATCTCTAATTATTCCAACAGCATGAATTAAATCCTTTTTAGCTGGTAAGAACTTAATACTAGTTTGATATTCTCTAGTTTCATTTCTAACCAGTATAGTATTTGTTCCCGGTTTTATACTTTTTGATTCAAAAGGAGTTTTTCCACTAATCTTATTATTCACAAGTACCTGTGCATCTCCGTAAGATACTTCTACTGTAAGCCCTGATTTACCACCTAAACTACCTAGGTTTTTTATTAACTCCCCACCAAAAAATACAATTAGCGCAACTCCCACTATTCCCAAGAAATAGATGAGTAGGGTAGGCAGGGTATTTTGCTTGTTTCTTATTGTAGATACAGCCATCCCTGATATGTAAACTATCACGATGATGGTAAAATAGCAACATAGTATATCCATTTAGGCCTGGTAGCCAAGTGGTAAGGCAGGGGTCTGCAAAACCCCTACACGCGGGTTCGATTCCCGCCCAGGCCTCCATAAAATGACAGCAAAAGAACTAAAGGATAAATATTTAAAATTTTTTAAAGATAAAGGACATGAAGTTATTCCTTCTGCTTCTCTAATTCCAGAAAATGATCCTACAACTCTATTTATTTCTGCAGGCATGCACCCCCTGGTCCCATATTTACTCGGAGAAAATCACCCTTCTGGGAAGAGGCTTGTAGACTTCCAGAAATGTATTAGAACTGGGGATATTGATGAGGTTGGTGATGATGTTCACCTTACCTTTTTTGAGATGCTTGGTAATTGGAGCTTGGGAGATTACTGGAAAGAAGAATCTCTTAGTTGGAGTTTCGAGTTTTTAACAAAAGAACTAGGCATACCTACTGAAAAATTATCTGTTAGTTGTTTCGAAGGTGATAAAGATGCTCCTAAAGATGAGGAGAGCGTTAATATCTGGAAAAAGCTTGGAATATCTGAAGACAGAATAATTTTCTTTGGAAAAGAACATAACTGGTGGGGACCTGCTGGAGAGACAGGGCCATGTGGCCCAGACTCCGAAATTTTCTATTGGGTTGGAGAGGGAGACCCCCCTCCTCTAACAACGGGTGATAACTCAGAAGGATGGGTAGAGATCTGGAATAACGTCTTTATGGAATACAACAAAACTATTGATGGAAAATATATACCTCTTAGTCAAAGAAATGTGGATACAGGGATGGGAGTTGAAAGGACAGTAACAGTCTTAAATGGAAAAGATAACGTTTTTGATACAAAAATATTTCAACCTTTGATAGAAAAGATTAAAGAGTTAGCCAGTAAAGAAGATAAAAAAGCAGAAAGAATCATAGCAGATCATATTAGGGCAGCTACCTTTATCTTAGGAGATCAAAAAGCTGTGGCCCCATCTAATGTTGGACAAGGTTATGTTTTAAGAAAATTAATTAGAAGAGTAATTAGATTTGGAAAGATACTTGGTATAAATGACCCTTTCCTTGTTGAACTATCTAGTGTTGTTATTGACCAGATGTCTGATGATTATCCAGAACTTTTAGATAATAAAGATTTCATTGAGAAATATCTAAGGTTAGAAGAAGAAAAGTTCGGTAAGACTTTGGAAAAGGGTCTGGAGGAGTTTGAAAAGATAGCTACTAAAGATATTTCTGGTAAAGATGCCTTCTTGCTCTTTTCTTCATTTGGGTTCCCGTTAGAAATGACGGAGGAGCTAGCCAAAGAAAAGGGTATAAATGTTGATACAGTAGGATTTGAAGAGGAGTTTAGTAAACATCAGGAGGTATCAAAAGCAGGATCAGACCAGAAGTTTAAGGGTGGGCTTGCAGATCATAGTGAGGCTGTTACTGCGTATCATACTACTACTCACCTTCTTCAAATGGCCCTTCAAAAGGTACTTGGAGATCATGTACACCAGGTTGGAAGCAATATCACTTCTGAAAGATTAAGATTTGATTTCACCCATGAATCGAAATTAAATGAGGAAGAGGTAAAAGGGGTAGAAAAGATAATTAATGGAGCTGTTGATCAAAAGATTCCTGTTCAGTTTGAAGTCTTACCTTTGGAAAAAGCTAAAGAGATAGGGTGTGGTTATCTTGAAGGTGAAAAATATCCAGATAAAGTTAAGGTCTATTTTATCGGAGACTCTTTAGAGTCCGCAATAAGCAAAGAGTTTTGTGGAGGGCCACATGTTACTAACACCAGTGAGCTTAAACATATTGAAATCTTTAAACAAAAGGGTATGGGAGAAGGAAAATCTAGGATTTACGCACACTTCGTTTGACCTTGAATATCCAAAGTGATATATATTAAAACTGTAAATTTAGCTTAAAGGAGTATTTATGGCTATAAAAAACAAATTAAAACCACTCTCTGACAATATCTTAATAGAGCCTCTAGAGGCCGAAACTAAACTTCCTTCAGGTATTGTTATTCCAGATAGTGCAAAAGAAAAACCTCAAGAGGGTAAGGTAATTGCAGTAGGTAGTGGAAAACGTGACGAGAAAGGTAATGTTATTCCCATGAATATTAAGGTTGGGGACAAGGTTATGTTTAAAAAGTGGGGAGGGACTGAAGTTAAATTTGATGGCAAAGATATGCTTCTTGTTAAAGAAGAAGATGTACTTGCTGTAATTGAGGGTTAATTATGTCAGCAAAAGATATTATTTACGCAGAAGATGCAAGAGAAAAATTAAAAGCAGGTGTTGCAAAACTTGCTAATGCTGTTTCCACAACCTTAGGTCCTAAAGGTGGAAATGTTGCTTTAGATAAAAGTTGGGGAACTCCACAAATTGTAAATGATGGGGTTACTGTTGCAAGGGAAATTGATCTTAAGGATAAGTTTGAAAATATGGGAGCACAGATTGTTAAAGAGGCTGCTAGTAAAACAAATGATGTAGCTGGTGATGGAACTACAACAGCTGTAGTTTTAGCTCAGGCTATCGTTGAAGAAGGCTTAAAGAATGTTTCTGCTGGAGCAAACGCCATGATTTTAAGAAATGGGCTAGAGAAAGCTACCGCAGCTGTTGTTGAAGAGATAGCTAAGATGAGCAAAAAGATAGGAAAGAAAGAAGAAAAGATTCAGATTGGTACTATTAGTGCTCAATCAGAAGAGGTTGGAAAGATAATTGCAGAGGCTATGGAAAAAGTTGGTGATGAGGGTGTAATTACTGTAGATGAATCAAAAGGATTTGAAACAGAACTTGAATACAAAGAAGGTATGCAGTTTGATAAAGGTTACCTCTCTCCATATTTTGTTACTAATGCAGAAAAGATGGAAGCAGAAATTGAGGATCCATATATTTTAGTTACTGATGGAAAGATCTCAAATGCTCAGGACCTACTCCCTCTCCTTGAAGGATTTATGAAAGTTTCCAAGAACTTAGTAGTTGTTGCTGATGAAGTTGATGGAGAAGCACTAGCAACTTTAGTTGTAAATAAGCTTAGAGGCATTCTAAATGTTTTAGCTGTTCAAGCTCCTGGTTTTGGTGACAAAAGAAAAGAAATGCTTTCTGATATTGCTATTTTAACTGGTGCAACAATGATCAGTAACGATACGGGTAAAAAGCTAGAATCAGCTACCATTGAGGATTTAGGACAGGCCGAAAGAGTAGTTTCAGATAAAGATAACACCACAATAGTTGGTGGTAAGGGAGATACTAAGGCTATCAGAGAAAGAGTTAAACAACTTGATGGACAGATTAAAAAAGAAACTTCAGATTATGATAAAGAAAAACTTGCAGAAAGGTTAGCAAAACTTTCTGGAGGGGTTGCAGTTATTAAAGTGGGTGCAGCTACAGAAGCAGAATTAAAAGAATTGAAACTTAGAGTTGAAGATGCAGTTAATGCTACCAAGGCTGCTGTTGATGAGGGAGTTGTTCCTGGTGGTGGAATTGCCTTTTTGATAGCAAAGAGAGCTTTGAAAGAACTTAAATTTAAAGGTGATGAAAAGACAGCAGTTAAGATTCTTGATAAAGCCTTAGAGCAACCAGTTAGACTTTTAATAAAAAATACTGGGGTAGATGATGGAAAAGTACTTGCCGAGATAGAAAG
>JBHPFT010000011.1:0-15250 GCA_042571445.1 Patescibacteria group bacterium | reverse complement strand
CCTTACCTCCTCCCCAAGTATCCACCTTTCTGCCTTCCTTTTATCTACGGTTTAGGAGTAAACGCACTAGGTGACAAGTCAAACTTCATAAGAATAATAGTTGCAGCTACCTTTTTAATATTTTCTATCTGTTCATTGTGGTACATTTCTTGGATTTTTAATGACGTTTCTTACGACAGCTTGTCCATTAGAATAAGCTTTCTTAGTATTATGGTGATCTTTGTAGGAATTAATTTTCTAATTATGAAGTCTGTTGCAGTTTCTGATTAGTGTAAGATGTCGATGTAGGATAAATAATGAGGCAGATACTTAAAAATATTATGAAATCTAAAGTATTAAAGTATTTTCTGTTGATTACGTCAACAGTTATACTAGTGACTTTTATTAATAATGGAAACGACCTGAGTATTTTTGAGAAGCTAACTGATTATCAGTCTTATTTTATTGGTAACCAAATGCTTCTAAACTCTCCCGTTCAAGAAAAGAACTTCAGAGTAAGGCTAGATGGTAATAACCATGAGGTGTACTTTCCATTTTCTAAGAGTCTTAATATTTCGGGATTCTCAGTATTTTTTCCAGGGAATTACAAGGATACCGTTTCCTATTTGCCAACTGATTTTGATGTGTACTTCAAAGAAGCTGAGTCAGAAAGGTGGATACTTGGGGAGGAGGTAAGGAATTTTAATAGAACCTCATATGTATTTTTGATGGGCGAATCAAGGAACATGATGGGTTTTAGGATGGATATAAAAGGGGCGTTTAATAAAAATATAGTTCAGATATCAGATTTTAAGGTTTTAAGATATAAGAGTGTAACATTACATAAATTCATAAATAATTGGTTGTTAGGTCATAGTAAAACCTTTGTGGCAAGGATTTTATATACAATGTTATTTCTGTTGACTCTTCTTGTTCCTGGAATTGTTTTATTTAACAAGATAACAAATCGTAGTAAGACTTTTTCAGACAGTCTCATACTAATTTTATCTCCAGTGATATCAGCAGTTTTATTAGCAATTTTAGGAATTATCTATATACTCACTGGTTTTTGGGTTGTTTTTTATATATACATTTTCATTTTTATTGTGTCTCTGCTGATTTTTGTGAAAGATAAGCTCTATAAGTTACTAAAAGATAACAAAAGTGCTTTAGCTATATCCTTGTTGTCGATTTTTATTTCGATACTACTTCAAAGTTATAGAGAGGGCTTGTTTAACTTGTCTTATATCGAACACGTAATAGATGGTTTTAGTTATCTCCCTGTAAGTTCTTACTTTGGGTATCATATAGACAACACCCTTCCTTGGGCTATATCTAGAAGCTTTTTACACAGAGTTTCTGTATTCTCTGATCTCAGCAATAACTTTAGATTAGGTCATCCCGTGACATCTGTGTTAGATAAACCCCCACTACTTCCCATTATTCTTGTTCCCATACTAGGAATTTTTGGAGAAAGCCATTTCATTTATATGCAATTTATGACTGTAACTACATCGTTGTTTTTTAGTACTTTTTATTTGATCTTTAAGACTAAATTTCGATATAAGGTTGCTGTAATTACCAGCCTACTCTTATTACTTAGTTGTCCATTTACTTTTAAGATGGGTAATTTTGAGGTCTACAATAAATACTTCGCAATGTATTTAATTTTAGTAGGTATTTTCCTGGAAAATTACAAGGAGTTTAAAGGAAAATATTGTTTAATAGGGTTTTTGCTAACAATAGGTTTTCTTGTTCACCCTATGACATTGCTTATTTCAATTGCTTTCCCGATCATATTTTATTTTAAAAACAAACATAAGAAGAAGATTATATTGAAAGTATTATTATCTTATTTATTTCTATTTGCCACAGGTGTTTTATTTTTGTTTGTAACGTCTAAGATTAGACAAAATTACACTAATGTAGAAGGTACTAATTTATATGTAGATATGGTTTTTAGTGCTGATAAGAAGATTATAATAAAAGATAAGTTGCTCAATTTTATATCAGTATTTTTACCCGATATATCAATGTTACGATATAGAATTTCTGTAAAAGACACTTCCTTTGTAGATTTATCAACATGGTATCTTGATAGATTTTTATTAATATCCTTCATATCTATTGTTACTCCGATATTTTTCTTTATTGGTCTAAGAAGAATTTTTTCTAAGGAATCTATTAGACAGTTACCGCTACTATTTTATGGTCTTATCCCAGTTACTTTACTATTTATACTCTATCCCCGATACGCACCTGGATGGCACATGCAGTTTAATATTATTTTAGTTCCAGTATTTTTGGCACTTGTAGTAGATGCTGTAGAAAATATGAGGCCAAAGAGTAAAGTATTTTTATATATTTCCCATATTCTTTTTTCTTTACTGTCTTTATATAGAGTCTCCTGGATATTTAATAATATGAAATATAACAACCCATCAATAGCATGGTTGTTTAGATTTATTTTAGTTACTTATTTTCTGTTATCCTTCTACTTATTAAATTTCGTTACGAATGGTTGTGAAAGAAAAAAGAAATCAGTATTAATAATTACGCCATTTTTTAGGCCAAATGTTGGTGGAGTTGAAACCAGATTCAATGAGATTACAAAGGCACTAAGTAAGAAAGGTGTAGAAAACCATGTTTTAACATTTCAACCTTTAATAACCCCAGAAGTAAGAGGAGAGAGGTACGAAAAGGAGGGAAATACATATATCTATAGAAAGAATTGGATCGGATTTAATCTCTTTCATAAGCTACTAAAGTATCCTGTATTAGAGTTTTTATACTTAACTGTACCTGTATTTTGGATTAGCTTTTTGTTTCTTCTTATTAGAAAAAATAGGCTTAATATAAAGACAGTACATGCTGCTGGATTAAACTCGACACTAGCTTTAGTTTTTCTTAAACCAGTATTTAAATTTAGATTAGTCTCTAGTACTCACGCTCTGTATGATTTTAAAAAAGATAGTTTCTTTTCAAAATTAGTAAGTTGGATGTTTTCAAAAGTTGACGCAGTTTTGGCGGTTGGTGAGATATCTAAAAAAGAACTAGAGGGTATAGGTATTGATCCAGAAAAGATATCTGTTCAACCAACTTGGGTTAATCAAGATGTTTTTAAACCTATAAATATTAAAGAGTGTAAAAAGGCCCTTGGATTGGAAAATAAGTTCGTGTTGGGTTTTATTGGAAGGTTAAATAAAAATAAAGGTGTAAAACTAATTTTAGATTTAGTAGATAATTTTAAAAATGAAAAAGACGCTGTATTTGTCTTTGTAGGAACGGGAGAGCTTGATAATGTAGTCAAAAAAGCTTCTGAAGAAAAAGATAATATCTACTACTTTGGAAAAATTGATAATTATAAACTTGGAAACTACTACAATGCCCTAGACATTTATTTAGCTCCCTCTTTATACGCCGAAGGCTTCGCTAGGGCTGTTGTAGAGGCACTATCCTCCGGAGTTCCTGTTTTAGCGTCTAATGGTGGGCACCTTCCTGAGATTGTAACTAAAGATATTGGGTGGACAATTGAGCCTACTAAAGAAGCTTTCGAGAGGAGTTTGAAGGAAATTATTAGTAGTAAAGATAGTTTAAGAATTATGAGAGTAAACTGTGCTAGAGTTGCAAAAGAAAGATTTAACCCAGATAGAATTACAGAAATTATTGATGCCTATAAACTATGTGCGGAATAGCAGGAATATACACAAAAGAAGATAAACCATTCGAAAAAGATCTAAAGAACATGACTAATGCTTTAAAGCACAGGGGTCCTGACTCTTTTGGATATCATGTTGATGAGAAAAAAGGACTTTATCTAGGTCACAGAAGACTAAGAATTATTGATCTTAGTAAAAGAGCTGATCAGCCTATGTATAGTGCAGATAAAGATATTATTATTGTCTTCAACGGAGAGATTTATAATCACTTAGACATTAAGAAAGACTTAGAAAAGAAAGGATACAAATTTAAGTCAAGTTCCGACACCGAAGTTATAATTTATGGATACAAAGAATACGGAACTAAGATATTTGAAAAACTTGATGGGGTTTTTGGCATAGGGCTTTGGGATGAGAGTAAAAGGAAGCTTTTTGTAGTTAGAGATAGACTTGGAGTTATTCCTCTTTACTATATTTATGACTCAAAAACTTTCTATTTTGCTTCAGAAGTAAAAGCTTTTAAAAAAGTTTGGGATTTTAAACTTAATATTGAGAGTTTTAAAACTTTATTGGGGTTTATGTATAACTTTCATCCTAAAAATACCATGGTGGGAGATGTGTATAAGGTAAGACCAGGTACATATTTAGAAATTACGGACAAAGGAATCAAAGAAGAGACATACTGGAACCTAAAGATTAAAAGAAACCGTATTTTATATAAAGATGCAGTCGAACAAACTGAGAAATTATTAAAAGAAGCTGTAGAAAAAAGAGTATTGAACTGTGATGTTCCTCAAGGAGTACTTCTTTCAGGAGGTATTGACTCAAGTATGGTAGCTGCCCTTGCTGCTAAAGTTTCAGGAAGTGAGAAAGTTAAAACATTTACAGCAATTTCTGATAGCAAAAGAGATGAAAGAGAGCACGCTAGGACTGTCGCTAACCACATAGGGTCTGAACATACAGAGGTATATATGGATTCTAAAAACATACTCAGATCTATAGATGACATAATTGATACTTATGATGACTTAAACAGTGTTGATCCGGGCGTTGTTTCAGTTTGGCTGCTCTCAGATAAAATTAGAAAACTTGGAATGAGGGTAGTTTTAACAGGTGAGGGTGCGGATGAGGTTTTTGGAGGATACTCTTGGTATGGTCTTTCTAAGTTTCCATTTAATCTATTACCCCCCTTTCTAAGAAATATTTTCTATTACTACGTTCTTTCCAGAGTAACTACAAACAAATTTTTTAGCTTCCATAGAAAACTATTTAATAGACAGGTTAAATCTCATAGATACGAGATTTATGATCAAATTACATCATTTGAGATAAAAGATCAGCTCCCAAATCACTTTAATATGAAGGTAAATAAAGGAAATATGGCCCACGGAGTAGAGCCTAGAGTTCCTTATCTTGATTATAAACTGGTGCAGTTTGTATGTAACTTACCACCTGTATTTAAACTCAAGGGGCCCGTTTTTAATTATTGGATGAGTTGGGAAAAAAGGATTTTAAGAGATGTAGCTAAAAAGTACTTGCCTAAGGAAATATTTATGAGAAAGAAGCATGGTTTTATGCTTTCTATGGTTGATACTATGAACGCTGATATAAAATATGTTAGGAAAAGAATTAAGAATAATAGAGAGGTAATATCAAGTGTTTTAGGTGAAAAGTATCTAAACGAGTTGTTTGAAGATACGGGTAATAAGATACTAGCCACAGAGAAGGAGTTTATGACGTGGAAACTATTTTTATTCTCTGTTTGGTACGACAAATTAATCAAATGAATAAAAAACTAGAAAGAATATTAAAAAACGTTGGAGACCTAAACTTTAGAAGAAGGATTGTAGAAATCTTTAATTATTTAGATATAAAACCTGGGGATAAGATACTGGATTGTGGTTGTGGGGACGGTTTTTATACAATGATTCTTTCAGAAGTTTACGATTGTAAGGTCACAGCAATGGATTACAAACAAAAGTTAATTGATTCTGCTAAAAAATCAGTTAGAAACTTAGAAAAAGTTAAATTTGTTATTGGGGATATAACAAAAGGTCTTCCATTTGAAGATAACACATTTGATAAGGTAATTTTTACTGAAGTTTTAGAACATCTTAATGACGAGCAGCAGGCTCTTGAAGAATTAAAAAGAGTATTGAAAAAAGGTGGAAAGTTAGCTTTAAGTGTTCCCCATTGTAATTACCCGTTTTTGTGGGATCCTTTTAATTGGGTCCGTGAACATTTAGGTTTAGGTCACTTTAATCCTATGAAACCACTTCTTGGGGGTGTTTGGGGATATGACCATAAGAGGCTTTACTCTCCAGATATGTTAAAAGAAGTTGTTAGTAAGTCTGAGTTAGAGGTTAATAAAATAATAGGTCTGACTCACCACACATTACCTTTTAACTTAACTCTTCTTTATATAGGAAAACAGGTTTATACAGCACTTTTTTCAAGGTCTAAAAGTTCAGGTATAGAAAAGTTTGATTGGGATAAAGAAAAGAAACGTAACCTAGTAGTTGAATCTCTTTTTAACTTTGCTAAAAAAGTTGATAGTAAGAATGAAGGAAAGGATTATATAGGTAAAAAATCCTTTATTACTCTTTTTTGTGGAGCTACTAAATGAAAAAACAAGCACTTTTTATTGCACTAGGTGTCTCCGAAAAACCTGGGATTAGTGGTGGTGAAACTAGGTTCATGGAGGTAGCTAAAGGTTGGGAAGAAAGAGGATACAAAATTCATCTTCTAAGTACTGGTGGCGGACCATACCTTTGTGAGAAATTTGATCTAAAGGCAAAACATCATGTTATTAGAGTTAAAAATAAGGGGAGATTAGGTTTTGTATTTAGGTTTTTTAGTGCCTTTTTAATTCCAAAGTCTTTAAGAGACTTCAACGAAGGTATAGTTGTAAGTACTAACGAACAACTTTACGATGTGTTGCCTGGGTTAATAATAAAGCTAAGAAATACGAGTAATATTAAGTGGGGTGTAGTAACACATTGGCTTCCTCCTTTTAGGTTTTGGATTAGAAAACAGTCTACAGCACTAAATTCTTTACTTTTTTTAATTAGCGAAAGAATAAGTTTATACTTAGGCTGTATTTTTGCAGATAAAGTTCTGGCTGTTTCTTCTTCCACAAAAAAACAGATAGAAAAAGACATATTTGGAAGGTTCGCTATAAAAAAAGTTGAGGCGGTAGAGTGTGGAGTCAACTACGACGATATAAGAAAAGTTTCCGAGGGTGTTTCCAAAGAATATGAGGCTGTATTTATGAAAAGAATCCAAGCAGTAAAGGGCGCCTTTGATCTTCCTAAGATTTGGAAAGAAGTGATCAGAAAGTTACCCAATGCAAAGTTGTATGTTATTGGCTCAGGTATCGATGGGGAAAAGGTAAGAGAAGTGGTTGAGGAAGAGGATTTATCAGATAGTATCACTTTTAAAGGACCAATATTTGATTTTGATAAAAAAATTAAGGAAGTTTCCAAAGCTAAGTTATTCTTGCTCCCTTCGTACGAGGAAAACTGGGCTATAGTTATTGGTGAGGCTATGGCTTCTGGTACCACTGTGGTGACATATGATCTTCCCGAGCTTAGGGAAGTTTGGGGAAATAACCTTTTCTTTGTCCCGGTTGGGGATACACAAGAGTTTGCAAAAAAGATACTTGAATTATTAGAGGATAGTGCACAAAGACAAGAAATAAGAGACAAGGCTCTTGAGTATGTAAAAAAGTATGATTGGAAAAATATCTCCGAGAAGGAGCTAAAGATACTTCTTAGTTGATAGTATAATGGGAAAATAATGAAGAAACCTAGTAAAACCCTACTCTTTTTACTTGCCTACTTCATAATATCGTTGTTTGTATTTAGAAAACTCTTACTCTCAGAAGGATTCCTTGGTATGAGAGACGACTGGGTTATGCCTCCTTTTGCTAGTCAATACATTGGACAAGCGCAGAAGATACTTTATGCCTGGTCTTCTAATTTTTTAGGAATTAATTACGTTAGAAGATTTGGTGATTACCCTTATGCCTTTTTTGGTATTTTAGCCTCAATCTTTGGTTTCGGAGGCCAGTTTTTTACTAAATTTATTATTACACTTACTCTAACTCTATCTGGATTTTTTTCCTTTCTTCTTTTAAGAAGCTTTAAAATGAAGGATACGAGTGCATTTGTAGGGAGTCTACTGTATATGCTTTCTCCTATGTTTTATAACGCTACAGTATCGGGATATTTTGTATTTCTAATAAGTTACGCCCTGCTTCCAGTGTTTCTTATGCTTTTCAGGCAGATTATAGATTACGAAGGAAAAGTACCTTTTGGAAAGACTCTGATCTCGGGTTTAGTTCTGAGAATGATTATTGGTCAGGATAACTTTATGTTCATTACCCCGATACTAATCGGATTTTTTTATATTTTTGAGATTATATATAAAAGAAAGACACTGAAGGATATTGGTAGAGACACTAGAAAGTTACTTCCTGTTGTTTTTGTAGCTATAATCTTATCTTTATCTTCCTTTGCTAATATTTTTATAAATGCAAGTGATTCTTTTGGTCTTGTATCAAAGGGACTAGAGTCTTGGAATGTTGGTGTAGCACCAAGGTTTTTTTATAGTTTTCTTTTAGATGGTGCTGGATATAAATATTTTTTACTTTCCGTTCCTAAGGGTGCACTTATTGCATGGCTAGTATTTGGGGCTATTATTTTGATGCTGATTTTTACTTCAATTCTTTTTATTGATAAAGATAGATACTTGATATTCTTTTCTATATTAAGTTTGACCTTCATATTTTTATTCAAAGGAGATAATCCTCCTTTTGGATATTTATATAAGTTTATTTTTGAGACTATTCCGATAATGAAGGTAACCTTTAGAAATATTCAGTACTTAACAGTTTTTGTGTCTCTGGGTTACGCTTATATGCTTGGTAGAACCTTGGATGTTATTAGTGAGCACCCGAAGGCCAAAGGCTCAGCTTATTCGATAATAGTAGGAAATATCATCCTGATTCTGCTAGTTTTTGAGATTCCCTTTATGAGTGGGAATTTATCAGGTAACGTTCAGACTATAAATTTTAACAGTATCTACAAGGACTTGATAAAAGAGATAGAAGAAGACCCTAGTGATGCAAGGACTCTCTGGTTACCTATTAGTCAGCCAATTGCCTATAAAGGTAAGATTATCCCTGGTCTAGATTCATTTTTTGTAGGAAGTTCAAAGGGTTTTGTTATGAATGATGGTGCAGGTTCTTTAGATAGAATTTTTTCTGAGGAGATTTACACAACAAAAAACCCTGAGTCCTTAAGTAGTTTTTTTGCTCTTCTTAATATTGACAAGGTTATCTTAAGAAGTGATTTTTACTCTCATCATCCAGACTTCATGAGCAGTACTTTTTGGAGAGAGAAAAGTTTGTTGTGGAATAATAAAACTTTAAGGGAAAACGTTAACAAAATTTCTAGCTTAGAATTCCTAGAAGAGAGAGGTCCTGTGAAAATATTTAAAAACAATTTTTTTACACCCCATTTTTACATTTCTGACAAGCATGTAGGTATAGGAGGAGACTTGGTAGATTTTACAAAGGTTAATGAGATTGGAAATTACACGCCATTTACATCCTACAAGTTTATTGGGAAGGAAAGTGGGGGAATATATGATGATATCTATTACTTTTCAACCAAGATTACTAATAATTTACCTAATACTGCTTATGCGAGTAGAGGTATTGCAACGGATGCCCCCTGGGCATGGCCTGAGTGTACTGTTTCTCCTGTAAATTTCACTTATAAGGGGGTTTTGATAAAAGAAAAGATACTTTCCCTTGGAAAAGATAGTCCTAGAGATCATTTAGAAGATTTAGTATGGTTTTCATCAAAAAGAATATGCGAAATTGATATTTACCGTGAGGAGTTGTCAGAACAGGATATAGCATCTCTTTTGGATAAGTTTCTAGAAGGCTTTAAGAAGTCCTATAACATCATTTTAAAAATAAAGGAGGATCCTTGGGAAGACTACATAAGCTTGGCTCGTAAAGTAGCTTTCTATTATGAGAGGTCGCTATCCACGTTAGTGAGAACTGTTCCTGAGGCAACACAAAGAGAAGACATAAAAAGCCTTTATTGGGATTTGTATTCTCTAAGTTTGGCTAATCTTAGAGATATTGATAGTAGAGATAATTCTTATGACTACTTTTTTACCGTGAATATACCTGGTAGTTATGATCTTTATAGTGATCTAAGCTTTAATGGAGAGGTTGATATATTTGATCCCTCAGGGGTTCAAATAGGTTCTACAAGAGTATCAGAAGGCAGTAAAACAAGTAATTGGAATAGAGTTTATCGAGGCTTAGATATATTTGAAATAGGGGATATTCTTGTAAAAGTTAATTCTCAGAAATCTAGTAACCTTGCTGATACAAGTGATGAAGTCTTAAAAGAAAAGTCTGTCTCTGATCCTATTGCTATCGTTACCAATTGGGAGCCTAGTACTGATTATTTGATAACTTTTGATTACTCCTTTGGAACAGGGGATTTTGTAGCAATATTTGAAGAAAAGATGCCGAATGTTGGATACTACAGGTATGGCGATGGAAATTTTGACTGGTATGAGCTAAATGAAGATAACATTCCTTGGATTGCTTCTGAAATCTTTTATAGAGAGTTTAATAACGCACTAAGTTTCGATAAAGGTGCTCTAGAATCATTAGGAGCGTGTGTTTATTGGGAAGGCGATACATGTTATAGAAGATTTAGTGCCTTAATAAGGTCAAGCGCGGTTTCTAAAGACCCAATTTTGCATGTAAGGCCTATGCCTGGTGCAGATAAAAATACTGAGAGGCCTAATATAAAAAACATACAAATCACAAAAATCAGTAGACCTAATTTAGCATTTAGTAATTTTAGTGGTAATACTCTCACAAGTGAGCAGTCAGCTAGTATAAGTCATAAAAAAATAAATCAATCAAAGTATTTACTAACTATAGAATCTTTTAGGGAAGACTTTAAGTTAGTGTTTAGCGAGGGTTTTAGTACAAAATGGAAGCTCTACCTTGTTGATAAGGCCACTGAAAGAAATATATTTAGTGGTTTATTTGAAAAGCTTTTTAAAGATCCTAATCCTTTCGAGACCGCTGGAAAAAAACCTTTGTTTGAGGATTCACATGAGAAAGTTAATGATTATGCAAATTCATGGGTAATTGATAAAGAAACCACTGGTAGCGACGGTGCTCCTATAACTATTATTGTGGAGTTTGGTCCTCAAAAAGCTCACTATGTATGGGTTTTTGTATCTTCCCTTTCTTTCACTATGATTTCTATATATCTTGTTATAGCAGGGGTGAAAAAACTTTATGCAAAAAAATAATAAACAAAAGGATCTTCTTACAATACTACTATTGTTAATTTCAATAGGCGGAGATTTTGTTCTTCAAGGTCTTATTGGGGAATACTTCCTAATTTTAGTATTAATATTATGGGTATTTTTAGATATTAAGTTTGATTTGAATCCTATTGTCTTTATGATAGTTTCGTTTGTTCTCTTTATTTCTGAAATATTTCTAATATTTAATGGATTAGAGTGGTTTGTACAAAGAACAGCAACATGGATATTCTTTATATTTATTTTCATTATTTTTTGCCAGATCAGAAAGTTAAAAAGGTTTAAGAGGCAATCATGATATTGATAGGTGGTTTAAGCGATCAAACAATATATTATGTTTGGGAAAAGATTTCTGGAGTTTTATCCATAAAAAATCCTGTTCTTGCGAACTTCTTCCCTTATGAGTTTCAATTTAGAAATTTGATAAATCCTTTACTATCAAATCAGCCAGGTTTAGAAGTAGTTGTTTCCCTTTTTACAACAGTTTTTGGTTTTAACTTCCTTCTCTTTATTACACTAACGTTAAATCTACTTCTTAGCTATCTATACTTTAAGAAATTCAGAAATGGTTGGGTCTACAGCCTTATTTTTTGTACCTCAGCCTACTTTCTGAGTCACTTTGGAAAACATATAGCACTTTCTCAGATCTGGGTTTTCCCATTTTTCTTTTATTTTCTATCTAAGTTCGAGGAGAAAAGACAACTCAAAGATACTTTGCTTCTAGGTCTTGTTGTTGCACTAGTAATTTCGGTTTCAAATTATTACGGTTTTTTTATTCTTCTCTTTTTATGTATTTATGGTGTTACCAAGATATTTTTTGAGAAAGAACAGCTTAAGCATGCTAAGTTTTATCTGGGAGGACTACTTATCAGTTTGATTATTTCCTCGCTATTTCTTTTTAGATTCTTTTACTCTGCTTATATTGGGCCAAATATTGTGTACTCTGATAGTTTAAACAGAAGCCCGGATGATATGTTCACTTTTAGTAGTAGACCTTGGTATTTTGCTTTGCCACCTGTTAAAAACCCCTTTCTGGGGGAGTTTTCAAGACAGGTCTTGGCAAGAATTGAGAGCACTGGATACTTTTTAGCAGATGACTACTTTGCAGCAGAACATATGGGAAATTACTTGGGTTTAATCCTATGTTTATTTACGGTTTTGATATCCACCTACATATATAAGAAAGGGCCTTCAGATGTAAAAAGGAAGATAAGTATTCTGTGGGTAACTTCTATGGTGCTTTTCCTGTTTATGTTACCTCCCTTTATCACGTTTTTGGGTTTAAAGATTTATACTCCAAGCCTTTTGATTTATAAGTTATTCCCAATGTTTAGAGTTATGGCTCGTATGAGCATCCTACTTTTATTTTTGATACTTAACATACTGGGTTTGGGATTTGATTTTCTTTACGAGAGCTTTTCAGGTAAAAAGGTAACACTGAGGTTTCTTAGTGTTCTTATATTACTTGCAACTATTTTTGAAACTTTTATACCACTTAAGATAGTAAAGATGGATAAGACCCCAAAAGTATTTGATTATATTAGAGAAAGTACAGATAAGAGTTCTATACTTGCAGTCTATCCATATTCTAAGTCTCAGGATATATTTTTCTGGACGATTTCACATAAAAGAGCGGTACTAAACTTTAGAGACTTTAAATATGAGGACTTTAATGCAGAGGACTTTACTAAAGAAATGGTTTCTGGAGATGGCTTATCTGAACTTAGAGCTCACAATGTAGACTATTTAGTTGTTTTAAATGATATAAATGATAGTGATAAGAAAATCTTTCAGACCTCACCTCTTTTGAGTTTGGAGGGTGACTTTGATGAGTACTTATTGTTTAGTGTTAGGTAATTATGGATAAAAGAAAGCTTTATGAAAAATATTTGATATGTCCAAAGTGTGCAGAAGAAATTGAAAATAATGTTTGTCTTGGTTGTGGGAGGAAATATAAGGTAATTGATGGAGATATACTAGATTTTTTTGAAATAAATAAATCAAATGAACTCTCTCAAAAAAAGTGGGAGGAGGTATTTCAGGATGAGTTTTTCCAAGAAAAAGCAGGAGAGGAATTCAAAGAAGTATTTTTAGAGGACACCCTAAGACAAATGCTTGATACCATACCATGCAACAAGGGTGTATATCTTGAGATTGGATGTGGTCAAGGGCATCTAGGGGAGGAACTTGCATCAAGGGGAGATTGGTTTTTTATAGGGGTAGACTACTCAAAAACGGCTTTGCTGCAGCTTAAAAAAAGGTTAAAGAAAAGAAATATAAGTAACTTCCTCCTGGTGAGGGCTGATATAAATGAACTTCCGGTTAGAAGTAGTACTGTCGATCTTGTTTGTGGAAATGGGGTAATAGAACACCTTGAAGATACTCAGAGAGTTGTCAACCATCTTCACCGTGTTCTGAAGTCAGGTGGGATAAGCTTTAATACCGTTCCAGTTTTTAACATTGGAAACTTGGTGTATAGATCATTCTGGGGAGGTATACCAAATATTCCAATACTAAAGCAAGTTGCTGAATTTGTGCACATTAAACTCCTTAAGGGGAAACATATGGTTTTTGGGTATGAGCTTCAATTCACATATCCTCAGCTTTTTAAGATGCATGTAAAAGCGGGATTCAAGAAAAAAAATATTAAGATTGAAAGGTTTGAGTGTCATATTCATGTCCACAAGCTAAAAAACTTCCCTCGACTTAGAAAGTTTTTTATTAAACTCTGTAAAACAAATAGAAACTTCTGGCCCATGATTAAAGTTATTGCCCAAAAATTGTAAAAGTCACATTTTATATGTTTTGAAGTCTTTCTAATGATGTAAAATGCATCGTTGTGCGGTAAAATGTTTTTATTGTGCTAATAAGTAGCAAAATAAGAATAAAAGCACATAATAGTAAAGAATCTAACGTAGCGAATTTTTAAAATGAGTAATAAAAAACCTTTAGTTTCAGTCATAATGCCTGCTTATAATACTAAAAAATATATAGCAGAGGCTATTGAGAGTATTTTGAATCAAACCTATAAAAATATTGAATTTATAATTTTAGACGATTGTTCTACAGATAAGACTTGGGAAATTATCCGAAGCTATGTAAAAAAAGACTCTAGAATTGTTGCAGTTAGAAATAGTAAAAATCTAAATATTGCACTATGTAGAAACAAAGGAATTAGTTTATCTAAAGGTAAATATATTATTTGGGCTGATTCTGATGATATATCTTTACCTAGTAGAATAGAGAAGCAAGTGGCATTTATGGAGAAAAATCCTAAAGTTGGAATTTGTGGAACATACTTACAAAGCTTTTCTGTCAGAGGAGAGTTGGAATTAAGGAAATATTCCCTCAATGATAGTGATATAAGAAAGGATATATTTAAGTATTCCCCTGTCGCTCAACCCACAGCTATTGTGAGAAGAGAGTGTTTTAAGAAAGTTGGCCTTTTCGATATTCGTTTTCCACCAGCTGAAGATCTCGAATTTTCCTTTAGATTGGGAGAACACTATGCGTTAGCAAATATTCCAGAGGCTCTTGTTAAATATAGAGTACATGCTAACTCTGCCACATGCTCTAGACTTAAAGAGCAAATAAATCATACTTTAGAAATTCGAAAAATATATTCAAAAAGCCCTGTTTATAATATGTTTTTTACGGATAAGATAGCTTACATTTTAACTTGGTTAGCACAGTTTTTGCCTGTTAGGGTAACTTTACGTATCTTCGTATTTTTAAGAAATATTTATAGGGTAGCCTTAGGGTATAATAAGGATTTTAGTAAGTAGTCTATTAGATAAATGGCAAACAAATGAGTAGTAAAAAAGATCTAAACAACATTATAAGATTTGTTCTGAATGATACTAGTACCTACTACGGCGGCTATGGTAGAGGCACCCTTATTTTTAAGAGGGTTTTATGGTGGAAGAGACTGAAAATTGCTTACAATCTCTATGAAAAGAATCAAAGAAATATAGGAAAAAAAAATTTGGTAGATTTTGGTTGCCAATTTGGTTTTTTATCTGCTCTTCTGTCACACTCGTTTAGTAAGGTTTATTTAGTTGATATAAATCAGAAGTATCTTAATTTGGGAATTCATATACATAACAATCTTGGTAATCATAACTATGAGACTGTTATTAATAGTACAAGTAATCCCTCTGAGTTGGTTCTTTCTTAAAACCTGTTAACAAATTGTAAAAAAAATTTTCAGTCGGTAAAGATACTAGCAAGTATGATCT
>JBHPFT010000010.1:0-20386 GCA_042571445.1 Patescibacteria group bacterium | reverse complement strand
TCCCAACATTCTGGAACCATATCGATAGGAAAATCTACAGCTTCTAACACATCACATGGAGTTGTTCCATTTCCATCAAAAACGATACTCCATTCACCACCAACTTCTGCTGCAAAAAAGTATCCACCACCCATTTCACCTTCAAATGTGATACCACCTTGAGCGTAACTTCCATCCAACACACTAACTGTTACATTCGCATCTTCTGCGTCTTTCTCATATTTTTCTGCAAATAATAAAGCTAAGATATCTGCTAACTCTTCTTCAGTCATTTCTTCTTCAACAATCTCTTCCTCCTCATCAACTATTTCCTCTTCTTCCGTGCCCTCTTCCATGTCCTCCTCCTCGGTAGATTCAGGGGTATCCACAATTCTAACTCCAGTTGGTTCAGAAGTTTCTTCAGTCTCAACACTTTTTATCTGTTGAGAGTACCAGTAAGCACCACCAACTAAAATTAAGATAACAGCAATGATAAGAACAAGGGGAAATATATTTTTATTAGTTTCTTCCTTCATGAAAGGATTATGACAAAGTATGAAGGGTATTTCAATAGGTTTATTTGAAAAAGGACTAATTCCCTGTTAAACTGCAGACCAATTGAAAACTGAATAGGAAAGAAGAAATGTAAAGGAGGAATAGATATGATAGGTAACATAATAATTACTAAAGATAAGTTCCACGTGCTAGATGCACGCGCTGAAGTTCCGACACTAATCTACTGGGACATTTACGGACCTACACAAAAAAATGTAGAAATTACTGCTGAAATACCCATAAACAATCCCGAAAACGAGGTGGGTGTCAGCTTTACAGCAATCCTGGAGGCTCGCCTATCAGCACGAACACACGGCGCTGCTCTTAGGAAAGACACACTTTGTGATGGTGATGATAAATACGAATCAGTAATGTGTAGTGATGTGGTTTCACCTCTTATCGGCCTACTTCGAAAGAACGACGACGTAGAAGAAAGACTTAGGGAAATCCTTAAAAGACATGTATTAAATAAATACTCTAAAGCGAAGGGTAAGGGGTCTAAGGATTATACTGCAAAAGTAACGAAGATAGATTTACCTAAACACAAACCGACAATGCGTCTTGGAAACGAAACTGGACACTACCTTTCGACAGATATACTGATCGAAGGGGGCTGTGTAATAACTCCTCAACCGGTCTCTTAAGAGACTCGCTTACAGCACAGATAAAAAAAACGTACACCTAAAAGAAAGGACAAAGAGGAACTAATAATCAAGAAGCTGGTGCTCGATACTAACTCCAAGAAACTGGAAGCCAAAGTCGAGCATCAAAATCATATCCCCTTTCCTGTCAAAGCTATTTAAAACTACTCCTGTTAACTCCTTTCCTTCATTTTCTGCGTATGTTACAAGACACAATCCTGCTTCTTCTGTGTATCCTGTCTTTATTCCCCCTACTCCTGGATATGTTGTTAGTAAATTTGTTTGATTCCAAAGATAAATGTAGTTGTGTTTTTCTGAATATGGGAATTCTAGTTCGTAAGTATTAACAATTTCTCTAAATGTTTCGTTTTTCATAGCGTATCTGGATAGTTTTACTAGGTCGACTGCTGTTGAGTATGTTCCATCATGAAGCCCACTTGGACATCCAAAGTATGAATCATGTAGATTTAGTTCCTTTGCTTTTAAATTCATCCATTTCTTAAATGTATCTAGATCTCCTGCCACTCCTTCCGCTATTGCATACGCTGCGTCATTTCCAGAGTTAAGCATTAGACCATAAAGAAGTTCCTCAAGTGTATAAACCTCTCCCTCTGATACCCCCATAACATTCTCCCCTACCTCCGCTGCCTCTTTTGAGATAATTATTTCTTCATCTAGGTTTTTATGCTCTAGTGCAACTACTGCAGTCATAATTTTTACAAGAGAGGCTACTGGTCTTTGCTCATAAGCATTCTTTTCAAAGATAATTTCTCCTGAACTAATATCAACAAGTACTCCAGATTCTCCAACTATCTCAGGACCATTACCTGCTTTCTCACTTTTGTGTGGTTCCCAATCTGAAAATATGTCTTCTGAGGTTAGATACGTAGAGTAGTACCTTTCTTCTGCTAAATCTTTCTGAATGACTATTGCTCTACCTATAAATCTAGTAAATAGTTTTTTTCCAAAGACAAAAACGAACCCAAAAAGGATAAAAATAAATAGGACTAACCCTATGTTTTTACTGTTATTACGCTCTTTCTCCGCTTTTATATTCTTTATATCTTCCATATTGACAATACAGAGATTATGTTATCATAGTACCTGTCCAGTTTATTAAGTTTTTTTAGCAGGAGCAGTAATTATGATCAAACTTATCGACTTTTATGCTGATTGGTGTGGGCCTTGTAAAGTAATGGGTCCTATTTTTGAAGAATTGGAGAAAGAATACAAAGATAATGTGACTTTTGAAAAAGTAGATGTAGAAGCAGAACAAGATATGGCTTCTAAATTTGGGATTATGAGTATTCCTACCTTTGTTATCCTCAAAGATGAAAAAGAAATAGATAGAAAAACAGGTGCTATGCCCAAAGAAATGGTAAAAGAGTGGTTAGACTCTAAAGTCTAGGCTATAATTTATTCAACTTATGACTGCCCGAATAGCTATTAATGGTTTTGGAAGAATTGGAAGAGCTTCCTTCAAGATTTCCCTCGATAAAGGTCTTGAGGTTGTTGCTATTAATGACCTGATTAATCCCCGAGTACTAGCCTATCTCCTTAAATATGACACTGTATATAATATCTTTGATAAAGACATTTATGTAGAAGAGGATGGAAAGAAAATTAGAGTTGAAGATGCTAAAGGAGATAAAAGTTTCTTCACAGAAACAGGAAAGGAAACATACTTAGTAGTTGGTAAGAAGAAAACTCTAGTTTTATCTGAAAAAGAACCAGATAAACTACCCTGGAAAGATTTAAATATTGATGTTGTATTGGAATGCACTGGTCTTTTCACTAAAAAGGATGAGGCATTAAAACATATTGATGCTGGTGCAAAGAATGTTATTGTATCTGCTCCCACTAAAGATGGGACTATTCAAACATTCCTAAAGGGGGTAAATGATAGCCAATATTTGGGTCAAAATGCTATCTCTAACGCTTCTTGTACAACAAACTGTGTCTCGCCAGTTGTTTCTGTAATGCATTCTAACTTTAAAGTTAAAAAGGCGATGCTCACAACTATCCATGCCGTAACGGCAGGTCAAAATATTGTGGATGGGCCCCCAAATCCTAAAAAACCAGACTTGAGAAGAGCCCGTGCGGGCTGGCAAAATATTGTACCTACAACTACAGGGGCTGCTCAAACTACAACACAAACAATACCTGATCTTAAAGACAAGTTTGATGGACTAGCAATTAGAGTACCTATCCTTACTGGATCACTTATTGATGTTGTGATGATAGTTGATAAAAAGACTACAGTTGATGAAGTAAATTCAGCATTTGAAAAAGCTCAAGAGTCTTCCATATACAAGGGAGTATTAAAAACTACCTGGGAACCAATAGTTAGTTCAGATATTATTGGTGACCCTCACTCTGCAATTGTAGATTTGAGTATGACCAGAGTTGTTGATGGAGATTTTGTTAAAGTCTTAGCTTGGTATGACAACGAATGGGGGTATGCTGCTCGTCTTGTTGAAATGGCTCAAATGATGGCTAACTAGTTATTCCCCTGCTTCTTCTTAAGTTAACAGGGGAATAGACGTTATTGAATACCAAGTATTTTTCTAAATTCTTGAAAGCTTTTTATGTTGTTAACATGTATCTTTCTCTGTTCTGCCAAACGTTTCTGATGTGCCTCCTCTGATTCATGTTGCTCCCGAGCAAGGTTGTGGCATCTCTCTTTAAAGGCTGGCATAAAAACATTGAGCCTCAACTCAACCTGTGTAGTTGAATCCTCAACGTTACAATAGTGAGTTTTACTAAGCCACTCACATACCTCGCGATGCTCTTCATAGAAAGTCAACGCTTTTGCGAGATCCCAAATACTTACTTCAACCTCTATCGTGTACTCTAAACTCATCATTACCTCCACTTTCTAGTTTTTGTACAAACAATCACCTAAATCTTTGTAAGGATTATTGCAGAAGTTTTATCATTTTTTCAAATTCTTTGAAGTTTTTTTTGTTCAGAGCAACAAGTTTTTTAGAGTATTCATGTAACCTTTTTAACTCCTCCGGAGATGGGGCGGGAATCTGATTGGGAAAAGCCTTCACTTCGGGAGGCATTTCGAAAGCACTGAGCTCTATCTCAAGAGAAATGTAGCCCCAGGGGGAATCGGGTTCTTTTCTAACACTCAGGTTTTTCCAAAACATCACAGGAGTTAGATCGATTTCTCCGTAATTGGCTATAGCGCGCAACTTATCATCGTGTAAAAAGTCTAAAATCTTAACAAAGTCCCCTAAAGACACACGTTTAAGTAGTATCGTCTTCGTATTCATAGTTCTCCTTTCCTATAAGGTTATAGGATAATAAGTTAGAAAGCTTATTTTGTCAAACCTCCGAGTATAGCTACACCTCGTGTGCATCGTGCTAAAATATCTCCATGAAATCTATCAGAGAAGCTCCTATTCAAAAGGGAACTAGAGTATTTGTTAGATGTGATATTGATGTTCCCCTAGAAAATGGAAAAATCTTAACTACATTTAGATTAGACCACCTCCTTCCTACACTTAGATACATCATAGAGAAAGGCGGTATTCCAATAATTGCAGGGCATATAGGTAAGCCTGGTGGTACATACGTGGAAGAACTTAGTACAAAGCACCTAAAACCATATTTTGATGAGAAACTTGGACAAGGTAAGTTTGAACTTTTAGAAAATTTAAGATTTGACCCTCGAGAAATTCAAAATGATAAAGAATATGCAGAAAAACTTTCTAAAAGAGCTGAGGTTTATGTTAATGAATCCTTTGCAACATCACATAGAGAGCATGCTTCATTCCTTGGTATATCAACGTTTCTACCATGTTATGCTGGGTTGAGATTAGAAGAAGAAATAAAAACTTTAGATAAACTTTCTGATCCCGAAAGACCATTTATGGTTCTGGTTGGTGGTGTAAAACTTGAGAGTAAGTCACCAGTGATAGAGAAATTTTTAGAAATAGCGGACAAAGTTCTTCTGAATAGTGTGCTTTCATTCAATTGGAGTACAGAAATTCCTCAAAACCTTGTCTTAGCTGATAACTGTAAGGAAGAAGATATGGATCTTCCACCACAAACAGTTGATAAATACACTGAGATTCTCAGTGGTGCAAAAACTGTTTTGTGGGTAGGCCCCATGGGTGCTTACGAACAGGAAGAATTTATTGTAGGTACAAGGAAAATAGCGGAGATGGTAATCGAGAAGACTAGGTCAGGAGATATGTACTCAGTTGTTGGTGGAGGAAACACAATAGATGCTATGAATAAGCTTGGTCTTTTAAATAAATTTAGTTTTACCTCCACAGGCGGCAGTGCTATGTTAAACTATCTTGCTAAGAGAACACTGCCTGGAATTGAGGCCCTTAATTAGTTGTAGCTATGCCAAAAAATCTAAAAGCAACTCAAGAAGATAAATGCAACGGGTGTGAGCTCTGTACACTTGAATCCCAAAGACAATTAAAGAAGGTTGGACTTGAAGAAAGTTTAATTAGAATATTCAAGGGAGATTCAGAGAGCAGTTTTCAAGTAGAAATTGATCCAAGAGTAAGTGTTTTGGATATCGAAAAGATAAAAAGTATCTGTCCTAAGGATGTATTTGAAATAGCAGAAGATGATTGATACTAAAGCAAAAAAAGTACTTTTAATAAATCTCTCTGAAGCTTCTTTTGAGGTAAAAAGCTTTGCAGATTTAAATAGTTTCATAGGTGGGGTTGGCCTTGGTCTTAAACTTTATGAAACATATAAAGAAGATAATCCCCTCATCTTTTCTATTGGTCCTTTGAGTGGTTTTTTCCCGTTTGTTTCTAAAACATGTGTACTTGTTAATAATGATGGGGTAATCGAAGATACATATATTGGTGGTGGATTAAGTTTAAGAATGAGATTTGCAGGTTTGGACGCCATTGTTTTATATGGAAAATCTGAAGAAGAAACTATTTTAGATATTCAGAACTCCCAAGTTAGCTTTTTAGCTTCACAAGAACAAATAAGTGACCTTGGATTACCTGGTAAAAAGAGTGTTTTAAGCTTTGAAAATGACAAGATTGTTCTCGACGGATACTTCACTACTCCACAAGACTTCCTTGAAAAAAATCTTAGAGAGAAAAATGTTGAGGGAATCGTTGTAACGGGTACAGAAATTTTTAATCCAGAGAATTTTTCGGAATATGAGAAGGTGTATAACGAAATTCTTTCAAGAAGTGATGAGATGAGTGTAGAAAAAGGTAATTACCCATCGTGCTCTAACTGTCCAATGGGATGTGGTAAGTCAAAGGTTGGGGAGATTGGAGGTAACGTGTTAATTCACTCTCTTGTAGGTTGCCAATTTGCAGATAAAATATATACAGACATAGGTATTGTATTTAGCTGTCTAAATGTTTTAGGCTATGAATACACACATGAGGATATAGAGAATTTGCCGGAGTTAATAGAAAAAACATTAAAGAACCTATCATGAAATATATTATTGCTAACTGGAAAATGAATTTAACTTTAGAAACCTTAACTAAGTGGGTAAAGGGAATTTCTGATATTAAAAAGGTACTAAATAGCGACAAAAAAGTAATTCTTTCTCCCTCTCACATCCATATTTCTCTTATTCATGAACTAACAAATGAGACAGATATAGAACTTGCGTCCCAAGATGTATCTACAGAGGAAGACGGGGCGCATACCGGTGATACTGGGATACTTCAGATCAAAGAATTTTGTAAATATAGCATTGTTGGACATAGTGAAAGAGGTGAAGATAGAGAAACTGTACTTAAAAAAAGAGATTTATGTCTAAAAAATGGAATTACCCCTATCGTATGCTTTGTTGATCCTGAACTTGCCCCTGAATACTTCAAAGAAGGAGTGATCTTAGCTTGGGAAGACCCTAAAAATATATCAAAAAATGGAGGGTATAGTGTAAAAGACCCTTCTGAGATTAAATCTGGGGTAGAAAATATTAGATCTAGCCTACCTGAAGAGGCTGCTTTGATATACGGAGGTTCTGTAAATAGAGAAAATATTGGCGATATAGCTAAACTTGATAATGTTGACGGAGTATTAGTAGGCCACGCAAGCCTTGATCCTGAGCATTTTATAGATATAATTGGAGCCTACTAACATGAAATACGTAGATTTAGAAAAACAAAAGGCCATACGTATCTCCCAAGCCAAAAAGCCGAGTGGTTTTTTGAAGCTAGTTCCCCTTCTTGCAATACTTGCCACTGTAGTTGGGGTTTTATACATATTCAGAGATGAGATAAAAACATCTTTTAATCCTATTAATATCGTTGCTAATGTTGCAGCAGCAGATTTAGAGTCCAGTGACGGTAGAACAAATATATTAATACTTGGATCAGATAGAAGAAAGTTGGGGAATGGTAATGAAAGCCCTCTTTTAACAGATACTCTTCTGGTGGCCTCCATAGGTAACGTAGATAATGATATCGTTATGATCTCTCTTCCCCGTGATTTATGGATAAGTGAATACCATTCAAAAATAAATGCTGTTTACTCAATCAAGGGAGTAGAAATATTAAAAGAAGCTGTTGAAGATGTTATGGGCGTTCCCATTCACTATCATATCTTGGTAACTTTTGAACTTTTTGAGGAGGCAATAGACATCATTGGTGGGGTTGATATTCAAGTAGAAAACTCATTTACGGACTACGCCTACCCTATTGAAGGAAAAGAAAATGACTCTTGTGGAATAGCCTCTGAAGAAACAACCAAATTTGAGGAAGAGGGAACAGCTCCCTGGTATATCTGGCCATGTAGATACGAAACAGTTCACTTTGATGAGGGTCTTCAAACCATGGACGGTCCTACGGCTTTAAGGTATGTGAGATCAAGAAAGGGTGATAACAATGAGGGTACTGACTTTGCTAGAGCCAAAAGGCAACAAAATGTCATCTCTGCCATAAAGGACAAGGCCCTATCTATCGAAACTCTAGTTAATCCAGCTAAGCTTAAAGGTCTTCTTGATGTCTACTCTCAAAATGTTGAAACAAATGTAGATTTTCAAACTATTCAAGGCTTTTACCTCCTTTCTCAAAAGATAGACTTTGAAAAAATGATCTCTGTTGTGCTAGATGACAGAAGTGAGGCTGATTCAGGAGGTCTTCTTTACGCTCCAGAAGACACTACACTGTATGGAGGACAGTATGTTTTAGTACCTCAAACAGGAAACTTCAACCAAATCCACGCATACATCCAAAAATATATCTTCGGATACAAGGGAAACTGATAAAATACCTTTATGATCTACATCGTACATGGAGACGATCTCTCTAAATCCAGAGCTTTAATTAAAAATCAGCAGAAGAAACTCAACGCTGACTCAAGAATTGAACTGAGTATTAGTGATGTTACTCCAGACCAACTATCCGAGAAGGCACACTCAAATGATCTTTTTGGCAACCCTCCATTTATTGTTTTAGACATCACAGGAATGGGAAGAATGAATGTGGATGGCTTCATAGAAAAGATAAAATTGGTACCCTCAGAAACAACTCTTATCATTCTTTCTGATAAGACCTTACCAAAAACAAATACCTTTATTAAAAATGCTAGTGAGCTAGAAGCAAAGGTCAACGCTAGTGAGCTTACCCCACAAAGCAATATATTTAAATTTATTGATGCACTTTTTTACAAACAAAGATCAAAAGCATATAACGAACTATCAAGATTACTTGAAGATCAAATTTCTCCATTTGAGATCTTTCCAATGATTTTATATGGACTCAGAAGTGTAGCTGCAGCAAAGTTTGACTCCCCTTCTTTTGTTAAGAAATCTAGTTTTGTTAAAGCAAAAACACAAAGTCAATCAAAATTGTACTCAAAAGAAGATCTCTTGAACCTCTTTAACGAGCTTCAAAAGATAGATAGAGGTACTAAATTAGGAGAGTATGATCCTGAAATGGCACTAAATTTAGCAGCGGAGAAGATCCTAGAATAATATGGGTGACACAAAGCCAAAAACGTATATAAGAGACGAGTCCTTTGATCCTATATATAAATCTGTAAACTTCAGTTTCTACTTTAAATCAAAGATTCTCTCAGGAATACTAATGGCTCTTGGGTTTTTGATACTGGGTACTCAAGTAGTGTTTCCCCTCGTATCTTTTAAAACTCAAGATGATACTTCTGGAGCTGCCGAGTCCACAATACTTGGCGCAGCTAGTGGTTTTAGAAAGTTTGAGTTCTTAGAGCTGGGTTCCAAAGATAAACAAACTGTAACTTTAGAAGAAACCCCCCAGTATTTCTATCTCTCTGTACCAAGACTTGGAATACAAGATGCATTAGTTGAAACAAATTCAACAAATTTAAGCCCCACGGACTCCCTTGGACACTATAATGGATCGTCCTTACCAGGAAAAATAGGAAACGCTTTTATTTACGGACATTCCGTACTCCCCTGGTTTTATAATCCTCGTAACTACAAAACTATCTTTTCTACACTTGGAAACTTGCAGATAGGAGATGAGGTTTACATTGACTACGATGAAAAAGAACTTACATTTAAAGTAGAGGGACAAGAAGTGCTAACACCTAATCTTGTGGACCCTTTAGGTGAGTGGAAACCAAAATATCTTAACGAGTCGACAATAGTGCTCATGACTTGTTGGCCAGCAGGGACAAAAACAAAACGTCTAGTAGTAAAGGCGACCTTGATAGATTAAAGGATAAAAGTTACTCTCTTGTTACTGTCTTTTCAAAAGTATTAAGAGCTAACTTGCGTGGATTTGATGCCACAATTATTAGTCCTGCAATAAAGAATATTAGTGCTCCAAAGAAACCCCCAGTTATACTTAGTATTCCTGTGGCCGGTACCGTACTCTCTGTAGTCTCCACAACCTCATCCACTCCAGCCAAAACAAATCTAGGTTTTGTTTCTGGTTCTTTAGTAGCGATTTCTCCAAATACCGACTCAGAAGAAGTTCCCTTTACGGACTCCTCCATTATTGAACTGTCACTGAGAGAATTTTCAAAAATATCAGTATCCATTCCAGAACTACTCATAACATAATAAATAGCGCTAAATACAATTAATGAAATAGATAATGTGAGAATAAATGTCCTAAAGCTGCTGGCAGCGCTAGTGTTTTTTCCTATACTTTGATTTGTGTTATTCGGTTCCATAGGCAGGGTTCAAACTTTTTATAAAGTCTACATCAATAGTAACATCCATAGGAGAGGCTATGTCAAGTGTTGCCGAAGAGATATATGCAGTTTTGTGAACACTTCTGACACCCAAACCAATCCAAAGAAGAATAACGAATATGAATGTAGCTACTGTTATTAAGAATTTTTTCATTGTTTTTTCATACCAAAAGTATTTACAATCATTCTAATCCGATCTTCACTAAGTTCCCTATTATAATCGATACTTAGTATCTCCGTTATTCTATCCATGCTTTCGAGCTCACCAACAAGAGATGCTAAATCCCCTTGACCACTTAAATATACTGAGATCTCAACAACACTGTCTTTTTCCTCTCTAGGTATAAACCTCTCCACCAAAAACCCTGAACGAGCTGAAGCAATTACAAAATCAATCATATAGTTTTGGATATCAAAATTATCAGGAAGGTAATTTCTAAGAAATATTAGGTCGTCACTAACATCTGTAAGTACTTTTTCAAGCTCGGCTAACTCACTTGCCTTTTGGGAAAGATCAGAATTAATTCTCTGCATTTCTATCATAAGGGGTATCTTTTGATATATAGCTTTAGAAACAGAAAATATTCCAATAACTCCAAAAATCACAAATACTCCAATAGCCCAATATTGATATGATCTTAGAGCGATAAAGTCATTAGAAAGCAATCTACTTAGGTATCCCTTTAGTTTCTGGGCTTCTTTACTCATTTGGTAAACTTCCCTTCTAGTTCAACTCTAAATTCGTCAGCGTGTGAATTGTAATTAGCACTTCTTAATACTATCTCTGAGACTATATCTCCTTCTAGATATTTAGCAAAAAGACGTGTAAAAACAAAAGGAGTTTTTCCTTTTGCACTAACGCTAAAACCCTCTCCGTCTAACATAACTCTTGATAAATTAACATCACTATCTATGTGTTCGAATACAAAAGACGTCTTTCCTAACAACTTCCCCTTCTCTTCTTGCTTATGAAGATAATATAAGGTCCTTTCATGGGTATCTTTTGCATCTGTTTCTGTTTGAAAATATTGTAAAACCTTTAAACTTAGTACGTCTTGTCTATCTTTTAAGAGTTCTACTCTTGAATCTAAAACATAATTGACGACAAGAAGGATACCAAAAAGAATACTTACCACTAATATGAACTTTCTATATCTTGATATTTTTTCTTCAGTTCTTTTAGGAGTAGATAATATATCTTGAAAACCAGATAGAAGGTTTAAGCCAAGGGTCTGAAATGCTTCAGTCTGACTTTGAGGCTTTTGGTCCGGCTTTCTTGGGCTTTGCGGGCTTTGCTTGGGCAGCTGCTTTTTTAGCATATCTTGATTTTACCCTACTAGCCTTGTTTTTATGAATAACCTTTTCTCTAACGGCTCTGTCTAAAGTTTTTTGGAGTACTCTAAGTTTTTCCTCAATGACTTTACTGTCGGCCTTTGCAGCAATGACTTCTTTAACATCTCTTACGGCACCTTTAAACTTTGTTTTCCAATAAAGGTTATGTGTTTGCTTAGTTTTAGAGCTTCTTACTGCTTTTTTAGCAGCTTTAGTATTTGGCATAAACGGGATGTATAATAACATAAATACCCCGTTAAACAAGGTTTTGATGAGCATGAAGATCACAAGTTTACTAACAAAAACTCAAAATACAATACTATCTGCAGCTTTTATACTAGCTTTTGCATCGGGAATAAATGCCATTTTAGGATTTGTGAAAGCAAGACTGCTAGCAGTACACTTTGGTGTCTCCAACTCTCTTGCTATTTTTTACACCGCAGATAAAATACCAAACCTAATTTACACAGTACTTATTGTCGGTGCTATTTCAACAGTTTTTATTCCAGTATTTACAAGTCTCCTTAATAAAGATGAGAAAGAAGCATTTAAGGTAGCGTCCTCCATCATGATAGCTACATTTATTCTCTTTTTTATCTTAGGAGCACTAGTTTTTATCTTTTCAGAGCAAATTATGGCAACTTTGGCAGTTGGTACGTTCTCACAAGAGGAAATAAGGCTTGGATCTAATTTAATTAAAATAATGATAGCTTCACAATTATTTTTAATAGCTGGAAGCTTAATAACGAGCGTTTTGCAGTCATTTAAGTACTTTCTAATACCCGCTTTTGCACCAATTATATATAATGTTGGAATAATTTTAGGAACAATCTTCCTATCAGGAAAAATTGGTATCTATGGACCTGCCGTTGGTGTTAGTTTTGGAGCACTTTTTCATTTTTTGATTCAAACTCCTCTCTTAAAAAAGATTAAATTTAAGTTTTTCCTAAAGTTAGACTTTCAGAATAAGAGTTTCAAAAAAATGTTCGGTCTTGTCCCTCCAAGAATAGTAGGAGCACTCACCTGGAATCTAATAGATACTATTCAAAACAGTATTGCGCTTCTAATTTCTGCACAATCTGCAGTCTATCTAAAGTTTGCAGGCCAGCTTCAAGGGTTCCCTGTAACATTAGTAGGTTTATCAATGGCAGCAGCAATGCTACCTACACTTTCAGCTCAAGAAAAGAAAGACAACATGGAAACTTTTAAACAAACATTCCTTACCTCTTTCCATCAAACTATGTATCTTGTGATGCCTATAAGTGCAATTCTTCTAATTCTAAGGGTGCCTGCAATAAGAATAGTGTTTGGAGTTAGTACTTTCCCTTGGGAAGCTACAGTAAAAACAGCCCACACCCTTGCATTCTTTGCTATATCAATATTTGCACAGTCTGCAGTGTACCTCTTTTCACGGGCTTTTTACGCTCTGAAGGACACCGTTACACCACTGATTACAGCCGTTTTTACCTCCTTGATTAATATCCTTCTTTCCATACTTTTCGTATTAAAACTAAATCTTGGGGTGTGGTCTATTGCTTTTGGATTTTCCATATCCTCTATCATTAATGCTGCCCTTCTCCTTATAGTTCTAAATAAAAAAGTGGGTAAGTTTAAATTTAAAAACTTATTTATTCCATTTGCTAAAATTGCTTGGGCCACAGCATTCATGGGAATAGCTCTTTGGGTACCTCTTAGATTTCTAGATGAGTTTGTATTTGATACTACAAGAACAATTTATCTGCTAGCACTAACTTTTGTAGCTGGGGTATCTGGTATAACTACATATTTCTTCCTCACCAAATGGTTTAAGGTCTCTGAGGTAGAATTATTCTATAAATTAATTAGAAAACTTAAACCAAAGCCCTCACACATTACCCCACAAACTCTTGCTCATGATAAAAACGGTAAATCTCAGTTTAGTTAGTGTAAAATCTCCTTATGTCTCAGGATAAGATTCGTAATTTTTGCATAATTGCTCATATTAACCACGGTAAGTCTACCTTGGCAGATAGATTATTGGAACTAACTGGAACTATTGAAAAAAGAGACATCAGAAAACAAACCTTAGACACCATGGATCTAGAAAGAGAAAAAGGAATCACCATCAAACTTAAGGCGATAAGAATGGAACATGAAGGATACCAACTAAACCTAATTGATACCCCAGGACATGTTGATTTCACATACGAGGTATCTAGATCTTTAGCTGCATGTGAGGGAGCAGTTCTTCTAATTGATAAAAGTCAAGGAATCCAGGCTCAAACTGTATCTAACTACTATAAAGCTAAGGATGCAAAACTTAAGATAATACCAGTGATAAATAAAATAGATCTTGGAGTTGGAGATGTTAAGGAACTAAAAGAAGATATTGAAAGAACATTTGGATTTAAAAAAGAAAACATTTTAGAAGTTAGTGCAAAAACCGGTGAAGGAACAAAGGAACTTTTAGAAAGAATTATTAAAGATATACCATCCCCATCCGGAAGTGAAGAAAGGCCAACAAGAGCACTGGTGTTTGATTCATATTACGATGACTTTTTAGGTGTTGTTGCAGCAGTTAGAGTAGTAGACGGTAGGTTTGTCATACAAAGTATGAGATTCATTGCTACTAAAACAAATACTACACCTCAAGAACTAGGATTTTTCAAGCTAAAAAGAGTGAAAACAGATATTTTAAATACAGGAGAGGTGGGCTACATTGCAACAGGATTAAAGGATATTAAGGCTGTAAAAGTTGGGGATACAGTTTCTTTAAAAGATGAGAATCCAAAACCACTTCCTGGATATAAAGAGATAAAACCTTTCGTATTTGTGTCTATTTATCCAATAGATAATTCAAAATCAAAAGATCTTAGAGAGGCTCTAGAAAGGCTCTCTCTTTCTGATTCAGCTTTATCCTATGAACCAGAGTCAAGTTCAGCACTAGGCTTTGGATTTAGATGTGGTTTTCTAGGATTGCTTCATGCAGATATTGTTCAAGAGAGACTAGAAAGAGAATATGATCTTCAACTTATCTCCACTACCCCAGCTGTCGAATACAGAGTAGAAAATACAAAGGACGAAATTCTTCTTGTTAGATCTCCAAGTGATTTGCCAGAAAAAACTAGAATAAAAAGAATAGAAGAGCCCTGGATTTTATGTAATATCATTTCTCCAGCGCAATACGCAGGAAATATTATGAATCTATGTAAAGACAGAAGAGGAATTCAAGCAAATGTTGAGTACCCAAGTGAGAAAACTGCAGTTTTCACATATGAACTACCTTTAAGTGAACTTATTTATAACTTCTTTGATGATTTAAAGAGTGTTTCATCTGGATTTGCAAGTTTAGATTATGAATTTTCAGATTATAAGCAGGTAGATGCAGTAAAACTAAATATTTTAGTACATGGTGAAGTAGTTGAACCACTTTCAATAATCGTTTTAAAAATGAAGGCAGATGAGATTGGTAGAAAACTTCTAAAGAAATTAAAAGAGATTATTCCAAGACAACAATTTAAAGTATCCCTCCAAGCAGCAGTGGGAGGAAAAGTAGTAGCTAGAGAAGATATACCAGCAATGAGAAAGAATGTTTTAGCAAAGATGAGTGGGGGACACAGAGAAAGAAAAGATAAGCTTCTAGAAATACAAAAGAAAGGTAAAGCTAGAATGAAAAGATTTGGACAGGTGGATATTCCCCAAGAAGCATTTAGACAGATACTAACAAAATAAAAAACCAATCCTTCTAAGATTGGTTTTTGGTAGTTTTCTTCCTTTTTGGACATTTCTTTCACAAGATTAATTTAATTGCTCTTCTTTTTTCTTGCGCGCCTTTTCCCTTAACCTATACTCAATATCGCTTAGGATGAGTTTAAGGTGAACAATAAAGGGAAACTCACAATGTGGACAGGTAGCGTACATATGGCCTGCCTTCCATTCTAAGTCTTCCTCAGAGACCCTCAGCACAGCCAGGCAATCTGGTGTTTTACATTGAATATCCACATACCAAGGTCTCCTTCTTTTTCTCCGAAAAGGTTTCCTAACAGTTTTCATCTGCATCCTTTCTAGAATGATTTTCAACTCAGTACTATAGCTTAATAGAGAACTGTTGTCAACTATAGGATATTAATATTTGCAAATGAGTATTGACACTGCTAGCACTCATGCTATTATACTGACAATATGTTAACTGATAGACAAATACGTCTGTTACAAGCTGTAATAGACAATTATATTGAGACTGCCGAACCCGTAGGTTCTGTGGAGATAGTCAAAACACATAACCTCAACTGCTCTGCCGCTACTGTCCGAAATGAGATGGCAAAGCTCATCGAGCTAGGCTTTCTTGATATGCTACATACTTCATCTGGTCGTGTTCCCACAAAAATGGCCTACAAACTCTATATTGAAGAGTTGATGGAGGAAGAAGATCTTCCTGTTCTTCAAGAGGTTGCTCTAAAGCAAAGGCTTTGGACCAATAGGTTTGAGGTAGAAAAGTTACTAAGAGAAACTACCCTAGCTTTATCTGAAGCTACTGATATGCTTTCTTTTGCAACTACAAACACCGGGTTCGTTACTCATGCAGGTGCTGTAAATATATTAGAAAATAAAGAATTCTATGATATTGATGTTGCCAAAGCAGCTCTAAGAACTCTTGATAGTTACGAGATACTAGAAAAGATTTTTGATAGTGTTCCAGACGGTGGTGAGGAAGTTAGAATACTAATTGGTGATGAAATTCCAGTAGATAATTTAGAAAAGTGCTCTATCATATTTACCCCCTACCAAGTAAGTGGTAAATCTGGTTATATTGCACTATTAGGCCCTGCTCGTTCTAATTATTCAAAGGTTATACCAGTCATTAAGTATACTAAGAAGATATTAGAGGACCTCGGCGGAAGCATTTAATTCAATATGACAAAAGAAAAGCCAAAACAAAAAGATAGGTTACTGGAATGCAAAGAAAGGCTTTCCGAGATGGAAAATAATTGGAAAAGAGCTCTTGCAGACTACCAAAATCTAGAAAAAAGAGTTGCTGAAGATAAAATTAACCTTACCTTTATCTCTAAAAAGATAATATTAGTTAAACTACTCCCTGTTCTAGATGCATTAGAGAAACTCAAAGAAAATCTTGATGATAAGGGAGTTGATTTAATTCTTAAAAACTTCAATGATTCATTAGATAACCTTGGTGTTAAAGAGATAAAGACAAAGGGCAAAGACTTTGATTTAAATACCATGGAAGCTATTGAACTTACTGAGGGTAAGAAGAATAAAGTACTTAAGGTACATCAAAAAGGATATTTATTAAATGACAAACTTCTCAGACCTGCTAAAGTAGACGTTGGTCTAGGTGAAGTTAAAAAGGAGGAAAAATAATGGCTAAAATAATTGGAATAGATTTAGGAACTACAAATAGTGTAATGGCGGTTATGGAAGGTGGTAAAACCAAGGTTATACCTAATGCAGAAGGTACAAACACTACCCCATCTATTGTGGTTCCAGATCAAAATATTGTAGGTATTCCTGCAAAAAGACAGCAGGTAGTAAATCCTAAAAACACAATCTTTAGTATTAAAAGATTGATGGGTAGAAAGTTTAACGATGAAACTACAAAAAAGATAAAAAAGAACTATCCTTACGAAGTTGTAGAGGGTAAGAATGGTCTTGCTTGTGTAGAAGTAGAAGGAACCACATACACCCCACAGGAAATATCAGCAAAAATACTAGCTAAGATGAAGACAGATGCAGAAGCTTTCTTGGGCGAAGAAATCAAAGATGCAGTAATTACAGTACCTGCATATTTTGACGACTCTCAAAGAAACGCAACAAAAGAAGCTGGTCAAATAGCCGGTTTTAACGTCAAAAGAATAATTAATGAACCTACCGCTTCAGCTCTAGCATATGGCCTTGATAAAAAAGCTAATGAAGTCATTGCTGTATATGATCTTGGTGGTGGTACTTACGATATTTCAATCCTTGAGATTGGAGATGGTGTTTTTGAGGTAAAAGCAACAAATGGAGATACATATCTTGGTGGAGATGACTTTGATCAAGAGGTAATTAAGTGGTTACTTGGTGAATTCAAAAAAGAAAACGGGGTAGATCTATCAACTGACAGACAAGCAATGCAAAGGCTTAAAGATGCAGCAGAAAAAGCAAAGATTGAGTTAAGTTCCACAATGGAAACAGAAATAAATATTCCATTTATTACTGCAGATAAGTCTGGACCTAAACACTTAAATATTAAAATCACTAGATCAAAACTTGAACAACTTGTTGATGACCTAGTCCAAAAAAGTATTCCTCCAATGGAAGCTGCTTTAAAAGACGCTGGTCTAAAAAAGAGTGACATCAACGAGGTGGTACTTGTAGGTGGAATGACTAGGATGCCAAAGATTCAAGAAATTGTTAAAGATTTCTTTGGAAAAGAACCACACAAAGGTATAAATCCCGATGAGGTTGTTGCTGTAGGTGCAGGGATTCAAGCTGGAGTACTCTCTGGAGATGTTAAGGATGTGCTACTACTTGATGTGACACCCCTAACTTTGGGTATCGAAACTCTTGGTGGAGTATCTACTCCTCTTATAAAGAGAAATACCACAATCCCAACATCTGCAAATCAAATATTTTCTACGGCTGCAGATAACCAAACAAGTGTAGAGATAAATGTATTGCAGGGAGAAAGAGAAATGGCCTCCGATAACAAATCTCTTGGAAGATTTATTCTAGATGGAATAGCACCAGCACCAAGAGGTATCCCCCAAGTTGAGGTTAAATTTGATATTGATGCTAATGGAATTATTAATGTTACTGCAAAAGACAATGCAACCAACAAAGAACAAAGGATTACTGTTCAAGGAGGAACGGGTCTGTCTGAAGATGAGGTAGAAAAGATGGTGAAAGAAGCAGAAGCACACTCTGAGGAAGATAAAAAGAGAAAAGAACAGGCTGAAGCTAGAAATATGGCAGATACTCTTTGTTACACAGCAGAAAAATCATTGAAAGATGCTGGTGATAAAGTACCTGAAGATGTGAAAAAAGAGATTGAAGAAAAAACAAAAGCACTAAAAGAAATAATTCAAACTGCAGAAACAGAAGAATTGAAACAAAAAACTCAAGAACTATCAACATCCCTTCAAAAAATTGGTGAACACTTATATAAACAGAGTGAACAAAAGGAACAACCAAAAGAAAATGAGAATCCCGAAGATAAAAAAGAAGAGCCTGTTGAAGGTGAAATAGTAGAATAAAAAATACGAAGCTATAAAAAACTTAAGCCCCCTTAATCCGGGGGCTTTTGTTTTATTAAAAGCCCCGCTATTACTCCACTGCAGGAGCTTCTTCTTCGACTTCTTCTGCACCTTCTTCAGCTGCTGGAGCTTCTTCTTCGACTTCTTCTTCGACTTCTTCCTCGGTTTCTTCTGCACCTTCTTCAGCTGCTGGTTCTACTGGTGTGTCATCTGCAGGAGCCATAGGATCTGGTGTTATTACTGGATCGTCCATTTAAACAACCCCCTCTCAAATAAAAATTACTAAGTTACCTATCAAAAGTATACCAAAAAGAGTTGACTGGCAACACGAATCTCGACTATTATTACGTTACTGCCTATGGACATACTACAACCAATCTTATATTCGTCTCTAATTTTACTCGTACTAGCTTTTACAGTAGTTGTTATCTACATTGCTTTAATCCTAAAAGAAGTTAAAGAAATGGCAAAAGAAGCAAAAGAAGCTGTACAAAATGTTAGAAAGGTAACTTCAAGCATAGTAGCTCCCCTTTCCTCTCTAGCTGGAGTACTGTCTGGAGTAGGAAAAGGTATCAAAGCTATTAAATCAATTACAGATGAGGAGGATGAGTGATGGAACATAAAGAAAATAGACATCGAGGGAAATTTGCCAAAGGTGTTTTCTGGGGAGTAGTTGCTGGTACTATTCTTGGACTTCTTTATGCTCCCGAAGAAGGAAAGGAAACAAGAAAAAAACTGAAGAAGCTTTCTGACGAGACTACAAAGAAAGGAAAGAAAATCGTCAAGAAAGCAAAAACAAAAGTAGAAAAGTTTAAAGAAGAGGCAGAACCAGTTATTGAAGAGTATAAAGAGAAACTTTCTGAAATAGCAGAGACTATAGATAAAGAGAGTGTCCCAGTAAGAGACGCTTTAGAGGATGCTGTAGATTCGGTAGCAGATGGTGCTAAGAGGGTAAAAAAGAAGTATTTCAAAGGTACAAAGAAAAGATAGTCCCTATTCAATCATTCTTCTCCAATGTTAGAATATTTCCATGAGTAATAAGCCTTTTATTGAAGACTTCCAAGAGACCTCTATTATTGGCGGGTCAGAACAGTTCCATGAAGGTAAAGAGACTATAGATCAACTTATTCCTGTAACAGGCGGTGAGAAAAAGAAAGAAGCGGAAGAAAAAACTACAGTACAGGCCGAGATTGAAAATCCTATTAAAAAAAATAGTACGAATAAAAAATTGGTAATGAGGGGCGTAGATAAAGATGCTAGTGTTACAACAATAATAGGTAAGAAACTTGAGGAAGGGTTTGCCGCTGAGGTATTAAAGGAAAATATGGATAAGAAGGAACAGCCAAAGTAAGGTTTCTAGCTGCCCATGGATACTATAGATACAATAAATAACATCATACAAATCTTTCTAGCAATTCTTATTCTTGTTTCTTTTGGATTTCTGATTTTTAGCTTAATAGCAAGGTTTGGAAGAAAGAGAAGAGAAAAACTAGATAAATTTAAACTCACATT
>JBHPFT010000009.1:0-20665 GCA_042571445.1 Patescibacteria group bacterium | reverse complement strand
ATCAGGAACATCTACCATTCCCACATTTGGCTTAATGGTAGCAAATGGGTAGTTTGCAGCTAGAGCTGCCTGTCTTTTAAGAAGAGCGTTAAATAGTGTGGATTTACCAACATTAGGTAAACCAACGATCCCAATAGAAAGCATGAGGTGATTATAAACCAAAATGATACTATTTATATAATGCTCGAAACAATCTCAGAAATAGCTGAAGATGCACCCCCAGAATCCTACTTTGAGATAAGTAGTCTGAAAGAAGAAAGGGTTAACTCTGAGGAAGAAATACACAGAGCTATTTTAAGAAGAGCTATTGAAACTAAAGAAAGAGTTGGGACAAGTGATGCAATATTATATACCGCGTGCAACAGTCTTACTGTAGAAACCTTGATACGTTTTAATCTAGAAGCACTAAAATCAGAAAATAAAAAGGAAGAATTTTATGAAAAAAGTAAAAGGTTCACAAATGTTATAAGAGCATATAATGAAGGCATAGGAAATAGGTGGGAGGATATAAAAAATGGACTCTACGCAGAGGTTGCTGTAGCAGTTTCTTTAAAACAGCTTGGATTTGATGTATATCTACCAGACTTTGAAGATGATACTAGGGGAAAAATAGACTTATGGATAAAAGACCCTAATGAAAGTGAGAATCCATACATTGTACCAATACAAATAAAAAGCTCTGCAAATATTAGAGCGGTAGTTGCGGGAAGAATAGACGATGAAAAAAACTTAAGTATATTGAAAAATATAGAAGAAAACTGGGATTATGGCCGACCACATCCAAATAATACCTCCGCAGAAAGGTTAAAAAAACTTCAGGACAAACTTGCAAGAACATCTTATAGTATGCTAGAATACCTGACCTCTTTGAAAAAAGAGACTGATAAGAAAATACTTCCGATTGCTATAGTGGTACCTGGAGGTGAGGGAGCTGAAAATGCGATGTTTAGCACGCACACAGCTAGCCCGTCGGGTAACACTTTCGAACAAGGAAGTCTTGCTAGTGAAATATATGAGAAGCTGGAAAAAATAATCTATAAAAAGGAGAAAGAATGAATAATATGTTCAATAAGCGAATAAAGGTAGGAAACGCACCTAAACTCACCTGCCAAGAAGCTCAGAAGATCTTAGATGGTATGGTTATATCTAATGATCAAGTCGAAGCAGCAGCCCACCTTCACTCCCTTACCTGTAAGGAGTGTCTAAAAAAGTATATACAGGAAGCTAAAGACGCGGAAACTTAAGAACAAAGTACTGCGTCTTTTTTAATTGTTTAAAACCAGCTAATATATACCTAATGCCCAAGAAAATACTCAAAACAACTGGTTTTTTAGCTATTTCCCTTCTTTTATGTGTTAGGTCTATTGCTGGATCCACTCCCCCTGTTACTACATTAACTAAAGACCCCTCTTCACCTGATGGTAATAATGATTGGTATGTATCCCCTGTTACATATACTTTAGATGCTACTGATCTTGAAAGTGGGGTAAAAGAAATTAACTATCGAATAGATGGGGGTATATGGCAAAAAGAAAGTTTCGGAGATACCTTAAATTTAGCTCCCAACCCCTCTTTTGAAAATACTGATGTAAATCCACCACTAACTACAGCATCTTGGCAACCAAACTTAACTGATGGGGATACTAGTTACTCTCGAGACATTATTAACTATATGTCTGGTTTTGATACTACCTCTATAAAAATAGAATCTGCTGGAAGTGTATGGCATGCTATTAATCATATAGATAACTTTGCTGCCTCTACTCCATATAACAACATGAATGCTTCCGTATGGGTTAAAACTGATGGAGCTAACAGTGCCTATTTTAAAATCTATGCTGTAGAGGAAGACGAATTTGGAGTAAAAACATACACCGAGATTGCTCAGAGTGGAGCTGTATCCGGAACAAGTGACTGGACTCAACTATCGTCTAACTTTATTGTGAGTGTAGATGATGCCATTGGCGTTTATATGGAAGTAGGTCTTTTAGGTATAGGTAGTGTATGGATTGATGCAGTAAACATTAGTAATAACACTACTGCCTCCTCTACATCCTTTGCTATTGCTTCAGATGGTAATCATACTGTTGACTACTACAGTGTAGATAGAGCAAATAATGTAGAAGCTACTAAAAACGATGCTATTAAAATAGATCAAACTGCGCCAGGAAACTGGACAGACTCTGGAGCAATAAGAGGGTTACTTGGAGCAGAACACGAAGTGTATGTTTATACAAATGTCTCTGATGCAACATCTGGACTTTCTACTCTTACAGATAAATTCCAATATACAACAAGTAAAAGTGAGGGGTTTGGAGTCTTTGAGGACCTGTTAGGATGCAACACTGAGTGGTTACTTGATGAGTGGGTATCCTTAATAAGCCCTCCGTTTGACCCCGGAACCAATGATGCTTACCTTTTAACTCCTAAGGTAGACTTTTGTGATAGTAACTGGAAAGTATGTAAGTATGTAAGGTTTTACGCAGAGGATATGGCAGGTAACTATAATGCTAAAGATATGTGTATTAATGGCCCTTGGATTAGAACTACAGGAGAAGGAATAGTGAGATCTAATAACGATATAGATATGATTTCTGAAGCTTATGGAGATAACTCAGATGGAATGATAGAGCTACAAAGGTCAACAATAAACTTCTTTTCTACCTCAAGTGATTTAGTAACCGTAGATACCCCCGCACCACCTGATTACGACTACTCAAAGTTTTTTGAGCTAGCGCCGGGAGGAAAAACTGAAATTACTGGTGGAAGTCTGCAACCTGTATCAGGCACGTATATCTCCAATGGAGACTACGAGATTAGAACAAACACTACACCTAGTGGATATAAAACTGCAACCTTTGACCAAGTTGTATTTATAGATGGAAACCTAACTATTTCGTCTAACATAACAACAGATGCTAGTGCTGCTGCATTATTTATTGTGAGTGGGGATGTAAAGATAGCAAAACAGGTTACAGAGGTTGCTATAGCGATAATTGCTGATGGTGATCTATATACTGCATATGATATTAGTGAAGGAGACTCTGCCCAAACTCTTACACTAAGTGGGTTCTTTGTTGCGGATGAGATTGTATTAAGAAGAACTTTACAGGGAACTCAAAATGATAAAGATCCTGCCGAAGATTTCATATTTGAACCAAAATATATTATTAAACTTAGAGACTATGTTGGAGTTAATACAGTAAAGTGGTTATCTTCAGAGTAAGTTAGAGTCTCTTCTTAATCTTGTAACTACCCTCATCAGCATCATCTAAAAGATAACCCATTTCAGCAATCTGTTTTCTAATAACATCTGCCTTGTCCCAAATTCCATTTTTCCTGTATTCCATTCTCATCTTCGCTAAGTTTTCTATCTCATCTGGTATCTCGTAACCAATATGTTCCTGGATATCTAGACCAAGTACTTCATCCATTTTTAGAATAGTGTTTAACTTAACTGCTTCTGCTAAACCACTCTTTAATAATTCCCAAATTATTGCTAGGGCTTCAGGAAAATTCAAATCATCACTAAGCTTATCTTTAAACCTCTTCATGTAATTTTCTGATACTTCTGCTTCAGGATTTTGCTCATAGCTTCCTACTATGTCATATATCTTTTTAAGTGAATTATGTGCATTTTGAAGAGCTTCCCATGTGAAATTAAGAGGTGTTCTGTAATGCGCCGTCATAAAAAGATATCTAAGATCCATTGGAGAGAATCCTTTCTTAGTTATATCTTCCATGGTGTAAAAGTTACCTTTGCTTTTACTCATCTTTCCCCCATCAATAGTCAAAAAGGCTCCATGAATCCAGTAATTCACAAACTTCCTACCAGTAGCGCTTTCACTTTGAGCTATCTCGTTTTGGTGATGAATCATTCTAAGATCCTCTCCACCGACGTGAATGTCCACAGTGTCTCCAAGTTCCTTTAGAGACATGGCACTACATTCTAGATGCCATCCAGGGAAACCTACGCCCCATGGCGATGGCCACTCCTGTTGTCTTTGTTTTCCTTGTGGTGAAAGCTTCCATAACGCAAAATCCGTTGGATTCTTTTTCTCTGGATTAGGATCAACTCTTGCTCCTTCTTTTACACTCTCAATTGATAATCCGGATAACTTCCCGTAATCCTTAAACTTAGTTGTATCAAAATATACCCCATCAGATGTTTGGTATGTATAGCCTTTTTCTTCAAGAGTTGCTACCAAATCTATCTGAGGATCAATATATTCACTTGCTTTTGTAAATTTACGAGGTTTAGTTAAATTTAGACTCTTGTATCCCTTCAGAAAATCTTCCGTATAAAACCCTATTATTTCGCTTGCTGTTTTTCCTTCTTTTTCTGCTGCTATCTCTACTTTATCCTCACCACTATCATCTCTACCGCCTTCAAATAAATGTCCTACGTCAGTAATATTCATAATGTAGTCGACCTCAAAACCGTTTAGTATTAAAGTTCTGTATAAGAAATCTGAGAGTGAAAATGTTCTCCAGTTCCCAATTTGTTGAAAATGATACGCTGTAGGTCCACAACAGTACAACGTCACAGATTTAGGATCAACAGATTTAAAATCTTCAACTTGTTTGGATAGTGAATTATATAGCTTCATTCTGAGTAAAATTTTACCACAAACCCTTCCTTTATACTTATATCTCAGATCTTCCCTCAAGAGCTCTACTCAAGGTAATGTCATCTGCGTATTCGATGTCCCCACCAACAGGTAAACCACGAGCAATCCTTGTTATCTTAACCTTTTCCTCACTAAAACCCTTTTCTCTAATCATTTTTGAGATATACATCGCTGTAGACTCCCCTTCCATACTTGTATTAGTTGCCAAGATTATCTCAATGCTTCCCCCATCATCTCCCACGTTCTCAAAAGATACATCCGAATCAAACTTTGTAATTCGTTCAAGGAGCTCTCTTATAAATATTTCCTCAGGACCAACATTATTAAGAGGATCTATTATTCCATGGAGTACGTGGTATGTACCTTTATAATCTGCTTTATCTAGTGCAAGTGTATCTAGTGGGCCTGAAACAACTGCAATCTGTTTCTTATCTCGTGTTGGGTCACTACACACACTACATGTATCATTCTCTGTCACATTCTTACATATATTACAGAACTTAGTTTTGGTCTTTAATTCAACTAAAGTCTCTCCAAATCGCTCAAGATCTTCTTGTGGAAAGTGTAATAGATGAAAAGTTAATCTCTGTGCAGTCTTTGGACCAATACCAGGAAGTCTTTCAAAGTATTCTATTAAGTTAAGTATTGGTCTTGGAATTTTCATTGCTTAATAATTTTATCACGGGATAGGGAAATATATGATACAATCTCTTCCAAAATACTACTAGGAGAGTAAATATGGGCAGACTAGGATCTATTGTATTAGTTACAACGGGAATGACAGGAGTTTTTCCAGAACCAAATAGCACACATAAACCATTGACTTTTGTAAGATCTAAAGGACGTAGAAGTCGTAATAGACTAACAAAAAGAAGCATAGTAGAACAGGTACACCATGGGAGAGCTTTAAATATTTCAGACTATGTAAACCTACCAGAACGTACTCCCATCAGAAAAGGTTCTGTGGTTGATGTATCTATAGAGCAATCGAGAATATTTTCTAAGTGTTGTTGGATAAAGATAAGATTATCTAGTTTTTTTGACAAAAGACAGTGCTGGAATAACCTCGAAAAAGTATCCTTTGGCTGGATTCCTCTACACAGAACGACTCCTACCAAAGATTACGAAAGGTTGGTAGAAAATTTTCCTAATCTTCCACCCAAAAAAAATTGGCCAATTATTAAAATCTTATAGACTGGGAAAAAGCACCTCATCAATTTTATTGGGGTGCTTTAACTCTTACCCATCATCGGTAACCCACCATCGAGTGCTTCAAGTACTGCTTCCTTATCTATACTAACTGGAGTAACATTCAAATCTGTAAGTATTCCTGATTCACCTTTCATAAGTCTCTTTGGAGGTTTTTTATCGCTCACAACACATCTAACACCAAAACTGGATCCATAAACCATCTCAGACAAATCTTCCAAAAGTTTTCTATGTCTTGGTGACTCTAACCTTTCCTTATGAAAAGGATAGAAAACTTCTAACACAATGAAATTATTCTCGATATTAACAGGAGTAGATGATCTTAAAAGAGCAGTTAAGGAATGGTTTAAATCTTTACTCTTCTCAACAAACTTTTTCCATCTCTTTTTAACAGTTGAGAGCTCTACGTTAGATTTGGGAAATGGCTTTCTTGCTTTAGGTGTAACCTTTTCCTTAACTACCATCACTGTCTCTTTAATAACTTTTGTAGTAGTTCCAACTATGGGAGAACTGGGAGGGGTGTCATCAAAAGACTCTAAAGCTCCTTCTGGAGCTGGGCACCCATGAAAACATATCTCAACTATAGCAAGCTCAACTGGAAGTTGTGGAATAAAGGAGTTCTTTATTTTTTGATGGGAATCTACCAAAAGATTAACTGAGGAAACTAGCCATTTTAAGTCTACCTTCTCTGCTTGCTCCTCGATCTTCTTCATTAAATCTTTAGTAACATCCATCGCCTCTCCTTTTGCACCTGATTTTATGAAGAGTACCCCTCTCATATACTTAAGTAGTTCTCCAACCCAAATATATAAATCTACTCCTTCTTCAAAAACACTCTCAACAATACTTAATGCTCCTTTTGCGTTGCAATCGAGAAGATTATCTACACACTCAATGTATTTTTCTTTTGAACTAACAGACAAGAGGGCACCTATATCTACTTCTCCCTCAAAAACTTGCTGTAGAAGCGTTTCTGCGTCTCTAAAACCACCTAAAGAAGCTTCTGCTATCTTACTAAGATCTCCATCTTTTATATCTATCTTTTCTTCTTTGACAATCTTTTTAAGTTTGGAAACAATTTGTTTAACAGTTGCCCTCTTAAATCTAAAAATCTGACATCTAGATTTGATAGTAGCTGGTACTTTATGATCTTCAGTAGTACACAAAATGAAAGTGACGTTCTGGGGTGGTTCTTCAAGAGTCTTTAAAAGAGCATTAAAGGCCTCTGTTGTTAACATGTGAACCTCATCAACAATATAGATCTTGTGTTTACCCATGGATGGGGCAAGTCTAATTTTATCTCTTAGATCTCTCACATCATCTATACCCCTGTTACTAGCAGCATCTATCTCAATTAAATCTGTAAAACTTGCTAGATTTATTGACTTACAATTCTTACACCTGTTACATGGATCACCATTTTTTAATGGGCTTGTGCAGTTTAAAGTCTTTGCCAGAAGCCTTGCGACTGTAGTCTTTCCAGTACCCCTAGGTCCAATAAAAAGATATGCATGAACAGTCTTTTTACCCTTAAGCTGCTTAGGTAGTGCATCAACAGCCTCAGAGGTTTTAATAGCTTCACTAAATTTTTGTGGACGATACTTTGTATAAAACATACTGCCTGAATTTTAGTATAATGTACCCTACAAACTAATCCAACAACTTTTGTTGTCAAATCTAAGAAAGGAAAAAATTACTTAAAATGGATACTAGGAATAAGGAGAAGAAAAGTAAACCCAAACCAATACGAGGTTGTAGTATTGAGGATTTACAACCAGAAGAAGGTGAAAATGAACTAATTAAAATCTGGGGGGAATCTACTGATGAAAGTTATGCTATTAAATGCATACTATGCTCGTGGTCACACTTTACGAAAAACCCTGCTAACGATAAATGGTTTGACCTCAATGAAATAACAAGGATGATGCTCATAACAACATATGTCAGTAGCTGGAAAATTCTACCAGAGGAGGAGAGAAAGCATCTTATTACAAATAAAATATGTGAAAGCATTATTCCAGGGGGACATTATTCTTAGACCCAAAATCTAAGAGTCCCCCTACCAACTTCTAATACCTTTGATCTTTCTTCATCCGAAAAATCCATTAACACATAGTCGTCTATAGGAATCTTTACATTATCTGGTCTTCCTATCCCTATCCTTATTCTATTAAATTCCTTTGTTCCTAGTTTTAAGATAATATCTTCTATTCCGTGATGCCCTGCAGGACCTGCATCATATTGTTTCTTTATTTCACCAAATGGTAAATCTACATCATCGTGAACTACAGTAATATTTTCTGGAGAAATCTTATAAAAATTAGAAACAAGTGATACTGCATCCCCAGAGTTATTCATAGAAGTCTGTGGTTTTACTAAAAGTGTATCTTCTAACTTAATTATATCCGACTTAAGCTTCTCATTTTTCTCCCAAGAAAGATTATTCTCTTTTGCGAATTGATCTAAAATCATAAATCCAACATTATGTCTTTGTTTTAAATGTTTTTCTCCTGGATTACCTAGTCCCACGATTAATTTCATCTATTTATCTTCCTCATGGTGAACTCCAAGTAAATGTAGTATTCCATGTTCAATCAATTCCCCTATCTCTTCTTCCAGAGTATTTTCATATTCATTAGCTTGTCTTTTAGCCTGATCTTTATTCACAACTACGTCTCCAAGGTAGTAAGTACCATCCTCTTGCTCCTCATCTATATTAAATGAGAGCACATCTGTTGGATAATCTCTATCTAGATGCTCTTTATTCAACTTCTTCATCCCTGAATCATTAACAATAGATATAGAAATATGAATATTTTCTTTCTCGAGGAATTTCATAGGGAAATTATACTATTTCTGAGGTGGTCTACCTTCTAAGTTTAGTTCAAATGGAAAGAGTTTTGCTATTTCCATGTAAAATTCCATCTCTTTTGTCTCCTCTGCTACCTTATCTTCTTTTCCTGCTTTCTCATAAAGCTCTATGTTATCTTTTCTGTTTTTAATTTGCTTTCTGATTACTTTAAAAACATGTTCATCAGTAATTTCTTCTTTCTTACCTCTGAGCTCTATCTCTTTGTTATGAATCTCTGAGAATAAAAACCTTAACTTACCAACAGCATATACATCTTTGGCTTTTTGATATTCTATTAATTTTTTCTTTAGATCATCTAGAATCAATACTTATGTTTCCTTTCGTACTTAAACTTTCTTTTCAACTCTTTATTCTTTTGCCTTTTTAATTCACTTGGCTTTTGATAGTGTTCTCTATCCCTCAGCTCCTGAAGTAAACCGGATCTTTGTACTTCCTTGTTAAATCTCCTTAGTGCCTGATCTAAACTTTCTCCGTGTCTAACCTTTATCTTTGTCATATTTCTTCATCAAACCAACTATCAATCAAGATATTAGTTTGATACCCATCAATTTTGGATGGGTTCCAAAAAACACCTCCAAACTTAAAATAAAACCTTAACTACAACAAATAATGGACTTGTAATAATTACAAATATTAACTTGCTTTCTATCACCATCTAATGTTAACTGACAGCATTTTATCTCCTTCAACCCCATCTGTCACCCCTCAGCATACAAGACCAAACGATTATATCAGAATATTTTCAAAATACTAACTAAGTATACACACACTTGTCTAGAAACCCCAAATACTTAATGTTTATTTAATGTTGGAATAACGGGTAAAGGTTTGGATCGATTTTATATTGTTTCTAAAGGGTTTCATCTAAAGATATCTTTTACAGTAATCAACACGACCAGTCCAAGAAGAAGAATCATCCCTACTTTATGAATACTTGCTTCAACTTTTGAATTAACCTTCTTCTTTGTTATTCCCTCTATAGCAATGAAAATTAGTCTTCCTCCATCTAATGCTGGAAAGGGTAGTATGTTTGTTATTGCAAACCCAAGAGACACTAAAGCTACGGTATCCATTAACCCCAGAAGTACTTTAGAACCGCCATACTTAACAACACTATCAAATACATTATATATACCAACTGGTCCCGCAACACTTTGAGATACTGGAGATATATCCCTTGTCCTAAAAGAGACACCAATAATCTTACCTAGTGTACTCATGGAATATTCAAGCATATTATATGAGTGCATAGGACCAGAAAGAATTCTTTCTATCCTCGTGTTATACGAAAGTGAAACAGAACTTCCTAGATAAACTCCAAGGACCGCTTCTCCATCATCTCCAACTGTTGGGGTAATTTTTAATACTCTGTACTTATTGTATGATCTATCTTTTGTATCAAGTAATTTAATTTCAACTTCCTGACCAACCTTTCCTGAAACAGCACCTCTAACGTCTTCAATATTAAAAACCTCTAATCCATCTATTTCTATAATTGCCTCCCCTGCCTCAACTCCAGCCTCAGCTGCCCCCGAAACCTCACTCATATCAAACACTACTGTATTAATATAATTTGGAGTACCAAGTTTAAAGTTATGTTCAAAAAACATGGGAATGTGAAAAGATCTAAACCCATTAAACCCTAGGAAAAGGTAAAAAAGAATCATAGCAAGTATTAGATTCATGCATGCTCCTGCTCCAATTACCTTAGCTTTTTGCCATGCAGTTTTGTTCACAAAGCTATTTGGATCATGACGATACTTAGACTCATCCTCATCATCTTCAATGTCTGAGCCTGTAATCTTAACAAAACCACCAAAAGGTAGCAGATTTATGGAATAAAGTGTTTCACCAAACTTCTTACCAAATATCTTTGGGGGGTACCCTATTCCAAACTCTTCTACTGTTATTCCATTTAATTTAGAAACAATAAAATGGCCAAACTCATGAATAACTACAAGACCTGAAAGAATAAGGATAAAAACTAGTATACTCATCTTAAACTGTCATTATTTCCTTTCTTTTTGATTCTCCAGTTTTCTCTGTAGCAGTGATTTGTTCCTTAACAATATCTTCAATTTCTTCTTTCTTTCTAAACTTCTCATCTTCACTAATAACTTTAGTATCAAAATCCTTATCTATATCCTTCATAGCTTCTTGTCTAATATTTCTAATGCTACTCTTACACTCTTCGACTTTCCTATCTACTTCTTTTGCATACTCTACTCTTCTTTCTTCTGTAAGTGTGGGTATTGTAACTCGTACCTTTCCCACTTCTTCGGAAGCAGATACTCCGGTGTCAGAGTCTCTTATTCCTTGTGCTATCTTTGACACCACATTTTTATCCCAAGGGATAATTATCATGGTATGTGGATCAACTACAGAGATAGTACCCACCTCTTTTACAGTCATACTGGTACCCTCATATACTTCAATTGAGATATCAGAAATCATTTGGGGGGATGCTCTACCTGTTTTTATCTGAGAAAGCTCAGACTTTAAAAAATCAACAGATTTAGATAATCTACTTCTAAATTCACTTGTATTCATAGATTGAATATAACAAACTTTTAAACTGAAAGCTTGTAAAAATCTTTAATCTCTATCTTCTCACCTAGCTTTGCTGTAGCTTCGTTAACTAGATCTAGAATAGTTTTACTTGGATCTCTAATATATTCAGATTCCAAAAGGTCTTTCACATCAGAATAATCCTCAGTACATACCTGCATAGCAACCTCATGGCAAAGCTTTTTAAAATCCTCTGTCTTTGCAACAAAGTCTGTCTCACATGCAATTAGGATCATGCTTCCCACCTTACCTCCGTTGTGAATATATGAGTAAACTAAACCATCCCCTGCATTTCGATCTGCTTTCTTAGAGGCCTTCTCTGAAGCTTTCTTCATTAGTTCTTCCTTTGCCTTCTCAACATCCCCATCACACTCTTCAAGCATTTTCTTTACTTCTAATACACCAGCTCCTGTTTCTTCCTTAAGTTTTTTTATCTTATCTACGTTTATAGCCATATTACTTTTTAATTTTATCCTTTTTTATATCTTTCTTGGAAGGTTTTTCTTTAGACTCTTCTTTTTTACCTGATTCAGCAGCAATCTTTTTTTCCGCTTCTTCTTCCTTAACTTCTTCAACTAACTTAACTTCTTTTTCGATTATTTCTTCTTTTTGTACACCAACTATTATTGGAGTTTCGTCTTTCTTCTCTTTTTCCTTCTCTTCTTTATCTTTCTTCTTTCCGTGCTCCTCGTATCCTTCTTCAATAGAATCTGCAATAGCTTTAACTATTAGTGCTGCTGACTTTATAGCATCATCATTCCCAGGAATTGGGTAAGAGATACCTTCCGGGCTTGCATTTGTATCTATTAAAGATACAACAGGAACCCCCGCTCTATTTGCTTCTCTAACAGCTGTTTTTTCCCTTTTTGGATCAATAATAAAGAGTACGTCTGGTTCTTTTTTCATGTTTACTATTCCACCATATGCTTTTTGAAGCTTTTCTATTTCTCTATCTATAAGAAGTCTTTCTTTCTTAGTTCTTTTAGCAAACCTTTCCTCTTCCCTACCCTTAAGAAAATCCAAAAGTTTATCAATATTTTTCTTAATGGTTTCCAGATTAGTAATAGTTCCACCAATCCATCTTTCTGTAACATACATAGCACCACATCTTCTAGCTTCATTCTCAATAATTTCCTTGGATTGTCTTTTTGTACCCACAAACACAACAGACTTCCCTTTACTTGCTTCGTTAAATAGAAACTCACAGGCCTTATCTAGAAGCTCCTCGGTTTGCTCCAAATCAATAATGTGTACACCTTTATTAACAGTGTAAATATACTTTTCCATTTTAGGATTCCATCTTTTGACTTGGTGTCCAAAGTGAACCCCCGCATCTAGCATTTCTTTAATTGTAGGTAGCTTGTACTTAGCCATAATTTTAGGGGAAAAGTGTAACGAGTATCGAAACAGATTTCCCTCTTTTAATCTTGAAACTAAATTAACTTAGTTTCGCACTGGAGCCCTTCATTGGGAGAGAGATTCCAGAACATAGGTAGGCTATCACAAGAAGGTTTGTTTAGCAAGATTTTAGAAAACTATTGACAATATACTATAAGTTTGATAGTTTTATTATAGGTTAGAAAAGATTACGGGGAATCTCAAAATTTAGAGATTAACAAAAACACTGCCCCTCTAGAAAATCTTTATTAAAGTAACCACCAACGAGCGCACGACTCGTTAAGTAACAAGACATTGTGCGGTATTACAAGACGCTACCGCTGGTTTTCACTTGACTTCGGGCGCTCTTCGCATTTATGTCAGCAAATTAGATTAAGGAAGTAACATAATCCCTCTTTTTTATATCCTCTGCTTTTTTAGGCATCGGGTTCTTCCAGCTTGAATAGTCACAGTCAGGATATCTCGAACATCCGTAGAATGTTCTCTTCTTTGCTTTCTTAACAACTACATCCCCCTTCTCACATTTTGGACACTCCATTCCAATCTTATCTAGATATGGTTGTGTAGTTTTACACTTAGGATAGTTAGTACATGCTAAAAATTTTCCAAACTTTCCTCTTCTTAACTTCATTACTCCATCTTCGCACTCCGGACAAGGTCCAAAATCTCCATTTTCATCCTCTTCCAGTGGTTTTGCAAATTTACACTCTGGGTAGTCAGAACAGCTCAAAAACTTACCATATTTTCCTAATTTGACATTTAAATTCTTACCACAATCTGGACACTTTTCATCAGTCTTTTCAAGCGTTGTTACATCTGCTTTGTGAAGTTCTTTCTCTTTTTTCTCTAATAATTTTTCAAAAGGGCCATAAAACTCTCTAATGAGTGGAACCCATTCTTGTTTACCCTCGGCAACTTCATCTAAATTTTCTTCCATATCAGCTGTGAAATTATAATCGAGAATTTTTGGAAAATGTTCTAAAAGTAAATCGATGACCACAAATGCAACATCTGTTGGCTCAAAAGATCTTCCTTCTTTTAATACATATCCCCTTGATTGAATTGTTGAAAGAGTTGGGGCATATGTAGAAGGTCTTCCAATTCCAAGTTCTTCTAACTTCTTAATTAGAGACGCATCTGTGTACCTAGCAGGAGGTTGAGTGAAGTGTTGTTCAGAGGTAATTCCTTTAAGCGTAACAGTGTCTCCCTCAGAAACCTTAGGAAGTTCTCCAAATTTTCCAAATGCATTTCCATTTTCATCTCCGTTGCCATTTGATTCCGTAATTCCTAGAAATTCACCAACTTTATACCACCCAGGAAACTTAACTATCGAACCAGTAACTCTAAACAAATACTTTTTATCACTTGATAGTATTTCTATGGTAGTTTGATCATAAACTACAGGCTTCATCTGAGATTCAACTGCTCTTTTCCAGATCATTGAGTACGTTTTAAACTCATCTGGCTTTAATCCGTCTTTACCACCTTTTGGTAATCTTCGTAGTTCAGTAGGTCTTATCGCTTCATGGGCCTCTTGCGCACTCTTAGACTTAGTTTTATAGGTTATACGTTTAGGAGGAAGATAATTCTTACCAAATTCCTGCCCTACTAGATCTCTAACAGTGCCTATAAATGAGGAGGACAAACTTATTGAATCTGTTCTGTGATAAGTTATATACCCTTTTTCAAAAAGACCTTGAGCTGCCCTCATTGTCTTTTTTGCACTAAACCCAAAAACGTTGGCCATACTCTGTTGAAGAGTTGAGGTCTTCAAAGGTGCGTATGGTTTTCTTTTTCTCTCAGACTTTTTAATTAAATTTATTTTAAAACTCTCTCCCTTGAGTTCCACTTCAATTTTCTTTACGTCTTCTTTACTTTTTACTTCTAAAGGTTTTCCTTCTCTTCTAGCAAGCTCGGCACTAAATTCACTTTTGTCTTTACTAATAAATCTGCCGACTATACTCCAATACTCTTCTGGATTAAATTTCTTTCTATCTTTTTCTTTCTCAACAACAAGTCTTACTGCAACTGATTGAACTCTACCGGCAGATAAACCATATCTAACCTTCTTCCATAAAAGTGGAGATAATTTATAACCAACAAGTCTATCTAAAACTCTTCGTGCTTTCTGAGCTTCAACCAAATCCTCGTCTATTTCTCCTGTTTTTTCGAATGCGTGTTCTATGGCAGACTGTGTCAATTCATGAAACACTGCTCTCTTGAAAACTATTTCTTTACCTTTTTTAGGAGTAAGTAGATATTTTAGATGCCAAGCAATAGCCTCACCTTCCCTATCGGGGTCTGTTGCTAGGATTATTTCATCAGTTTCTTTTAAGCTTTTTTTTAGTTTGGAGATTACTTTCTTAGCCTTAGTAGGTACTTCGTATTCAATCTTAAAATTATTCTCTGGATCTACACCTAACCCACTCTTGGGCAGATCTCTCACATGCCCGTTTGATGCTTCTATTGTGTAATCCTTTGGCAGGATCTTAGACAGAGTCTTTGCCTTTGTTGGTGACTCAACTATAACCAATTTCATAGCACTTTATCTCAATCATCATAGCATAAGTATCAAGAGATACTTGCAAAATGACCTATAATATATTAGAGTAAAACTTAATCTTAAAACAAATAATCTACAGAAAGAGAGGAATCATGTGGTATGTTAGTCGGTTACATTATTCTGGTTATCAATCTGGTAGTAACATTACGAGGGTAAAGACATGGGTGGAATAATTAAAGGCTTCATAACACCTAAAAACCATTTGCTAATCGTCATTTTCATCTTAGTAACTGGAACTACACAAATAATACTAGGAAAAAAGGAAGAGAGGGGCTTTTGGGTACTTATTACACTGATCTGTTTGTTGATCATATCTGTTAAACTCAACCTTTGGGGCCTTCTTTTTTAGCGGGCCCCACCCTTTTTTCTCCACTAAAATGATAAAATAGCGTCATGACGGTAAAACCCATCATTACTATTCCAAATAAACTACTTGAAGACCCTACTGAGAAAGTTGGGGAAATAACCGACTATATCAAAGATGTTGCAAGTCACCTTATGGATACCGTTTTAAAGGCAAAGGATCCAGAAGGAGCAGGTCTTTCTGCTAATCAGATTGGTGTGAATAAAAAGATGTGTGTTGTTAGAAACTTCTATAAAGATCCAAAAACAGGCAATGAAAATTCCGAAGATACTATTTTAATTAATCCTAAAGTCATTAGTCATTCAAATGAAACTGAAATGGGTTGGGAAGGGTGCCTTAGTGTCCCTGATACTTATGGACAAGTTCCTAGATTTAAAAAGTTAAAAGTGAAAGCAAAGGGCCTTGATGGAAAAAAAATCAGAATTACTGCTTCAGGATACTTTGCAAGAGTTATTCAACATGAACTAGATCATCTTAATGGTATTTTATTCACTGAAAGAGTACAGGGCAAAACTATAACTGAGGAGGAACTTGAGAAGTTATTCGTATGAAAATAGTATTCTTTGGCACATCTGAGAGATCTTTTCCCATATTAAATAGCCTTAAATCTAATTTTGATTTAGTCCTTTGCGTAACTAAGAAAGATCAAAAGGTGGGAAGGAAACAAGAGCTAAAAGAATGTGCTGTAAAAACTTGGGCGAAGAAAAAGAAGATAGACTTTGTTGAAATAGATAATCTTAGAAACAGTGACTTAAAAAAGGTTTTAGCTGCTATTAAGAAAAAGAAAGCGGATTACGGTGTAGTTTGTGATTTCAGTATCATCATTCCTGAAGATGTCATTCAACTCTTTGGAAAGAATCTAGTCAATGTTCACTTTTCTCTTCTTCCTAATTACAGAGGAGCATGCCCTGTTCAATTTGCAATATTATATGGAGTTAAAAATACTGGTGTTACCTTTCATGTAGTTGACCCAAAGCTTGATCATGGAGAGATTCTTCATCAGATTGTATACACAATGGATCAGACTGAAACATCTGGAGAGCTCTACGAAACACTTTTTAAAATATCTGCTGAAAAACTACCAGAAGTACTTAAAAACTACTCAGAAGGTACCATTACTCCCCTTCCTCAAGAGGAAAACGAGGTTACCTATACATACTCACCTTCTCATCCAACTAGTACTTTTATATATAAAGAGGACGCAGAGATTAATTGGAAAGAAAAACCGGAGGTTATTGAAAGAAAGGTAAGGGCGTTTAACCCCTGGCCAATTGCTTGGAGCTCCCTTGGAGAACTAGAGTCAGCTAGAAATTTATCTACTAAGATAAAACTAAAGCCTCATATAAATAAAGGGCTTAAGGTTAAAATATATAAAAGTGAGTTAGACGAAGGAAAACTTAGAATACTAGATTTACAGGTTGAGGGTAAGAATAGAATGGCATGGAAAGCTTTTGAGAATGGTTACTTAGTCTGAGGTTCTTGGGGTTTCTGGGCAGTGGCCGAGTCCTTTCGGTTTTTCTTTATCTTTTTTAAACAAGAAGCGCACAGTTTAACTCTTACCATCTTTCCATTAAGATTAATTCTCTTATTTCGTATATTTACTCCTTTTCTCGTATTCGTTCTTCTAGTAACACGATTACCTATCCCTCGAGGGACTAACTTTGCTTTTTGATATGATTTTCCACAAATTTCACAGATCCTAGACATAACATTAGGATTAAACCATGAAGAAAGGATAAGGTCAACAAATTAGGCACTGGTATGATAAAATTCAATGGATTATCGTGCCTGAGTAGCTCAGTGGTAGAGCAGGCGCTTTGTAAGCGTCAGGTCAGCGGTTCAAATCCGCTCTCAGGCTCCATTGTATAATTGAAAATACGTGCCGAGATACCAAAGTGGTCAAATGGAGCGGTCTGTAAAACCGTTGGCGTTCGCCTTCGTAGGTTCGAATCCTACTCTCGGCACCAGAGTATTAAATTAGGTTTAATTTATGAAAGAATTCAAAGAATTTATTAAAAATCAAGGTGTAATAGGTCTAGCAGTAGGTTTTATCTTAGGTGGTGCAATATCTAGTGTAGTTACTTCCTTAGTAAATGATATTGTTAATCCCCTTATAGGTATTTTTACTGGAGCATCAGAAAACTTAAAAGAAAACGTACTCTATGTTGGCCCAGCCACCTTGAGAATAGGAAACTTTATTAGTGTACTAATTGATTTTCTAATTGTATCCCTAGTTGTTTATTACACAGTTAAGTTCCTAGGACTAGATAAAAAAACTAAAAAAAAGTAATTCCTGCCGTTGTAGCTCAGCTGGTAGAGCACTTCCATGGTAAGGAAGGGGTCACCGGTTCAAATCCGGTCAACGGCTCCACTATCACATTTTACTCATACTCTATTCTATCTCATTTTGACTATAAGTTATATTTATGATAAAATACTCCCATTCGCCGAACTTAGGACGTTAGGCGAGCGTCCTAGAGGCTGTTCTGATCTGTGGAATCGGGTGAAGTTGTTACTTTTAACGTGTGTAGTCCCTGTTAGACTAGACATACAGTCCAACCCGTAGTACCGCGTTAAGAACAATAAGTAACTGGAAAGCGATCAGGTTTTATGGCAGCCTCTGTTAAAAAACTCTGCCATGGGCGACTAACTATCAACCATGGCTTCTCCATTAGCTTTTTTTAATTGTATAGGTTATAATCCTCCTGTAAGTATATTTTTGACTGCTATTACTTATGTTTGGAAACTCGTAAGGTTTTGTCCCCAAGCGTTCTCCATCAATAAGTTTGGACAGTTGTATTTAGAAGGTGGTGAATTAATTAAATAAAATATGACAAAACTTTACGTAGGAAATCTTTCTTATTCCACAACTCAAGAGACTCTTAGTGAGTTCTTTGCAGAGTATGGACCAGTTGCTTCCGCAATTGTTATCACTGATAAAATGAGCGGTAGAAGTAAAGGATTTGGTTTCGTCGAATTAGAAGACGATGCTAAAGCAGCAGATGCTATCAAGAATCTTGATGGTGCTGATTTTGATGGAAGAAACGTCAAAATAGCTGAAGCTAGACCAATGGAAGAAAGAAACTAAACTTAACTTTAGTTTAATAATAGAAAAAGCCGGGCTTAATGCCTGGCTTTTTTGTATCTAGACGCAAAAAAAGCCTGACGGTGTTGCTGTCAAGCTTTTTTGTTTTCTTGTTTTACTTCGTGTTTTCCTCCCATATACCAGCCCACATAGCCAATACTTCAGCTATATATGACTCTGAAGGCATTCCGGTATAATTTCTTACACGAATCGGAATTTCTAACCCATCCGCGTAAGTAATGGGTACACCACCAGATAAGTTATTGTGCTCACTAATTGTATACACTATTTGAAACGCTGTATGATTTGCATCATCGCGATCACAACTGTGCACACCTGAATGACACTCAAACCCCGGCCACCCATCTATAGCGATTATCATCTGCTTAAGCTCCGCCTTGCAGATGGTAACTGCCTGGTCGAAACCTGAGTCAATGATGTCTGTCATTGCTTCCGAGCAAACGTGTTTCGTTATCATTTCCAACGACTCTTGAAAATTTTTAATATCTTCAGAGGATACTGTTGGCTTGGTAACGGAACTCTCTTCTGTGGTGCAAGCGCTAAAGATAAGGATTACAAAAAAGAACAAGAAAAAGTACTTCTCTCTTTTGCTTTTCATTTCAACCTCCAATTATAGGTTCTATTTAGTTCTATTAAAAAGAAAACACGCGTATTTGCGTGATATTTTCAATCCTAATTGTACCACTAAATTCTCATTTAGTCAACTATAGGGTATATATTATAGAGTTAAGTTTGTAGAAAATTAAGAAAAAGAAACCTTGTAACCAAGGGGCCTAACCCACCGGGAGATGGTGAAATTACTCCTAGATGATCTAGCTCTGAGTTCAAATCTAAGTCCCCTCGCACCTTCCTATTTACCACATTTGATCCGTAGTCCAAAATATGACAATCTTTGACTACATTCTGGCCTTTTACTAGGTCTCGGATCCCAGCACTTAGCACTAGTAGTTGATAATCTAATTTGCGACCAGTTTCATAGTCTGATAAGACCCTAACTTTTGAATTTTTCTGTTTTAAATAATGAGCAACAGGTCTACCCACCAAGTACCCATCTCCTATCACACACGTACTCAATCTTTCTAAGTCTATTTTGTTTTTCTTCAAAAAGTATTCTAATGCTCTAACAACTGGAGATAATCTAGCAAGATCTCCTGAGTAATACATTTCTTGTGCTTTTGGAGATATTAAATCAACATCTTTATCTAAAGGAATAAGTTCTAGAGCTTTATTTAAGGACTTCCTAGGTAAAGGCAATTGAATTATACCTCCACCTACATCGTTACTGTTTAAGACATCTCTAACTTTATTAAAAATATCCTCATCAGATAAATCTTCGTCTATTTTATGTACCTGTATAGATATTCCTAGTCTTTTACAAAGCTTCTCTTTTATACTTACATACTTTTCTGAAGCTGGATCATTACCTACCAGTATTATTGCTAGAGATTTTGATACTGGGTTATTCGAGATATGCTTTCTTATCTCTTCGTCAAGTATTTGCGCATGTTTTTTACCATCAAATAGCTTCATATATGGATTCTACCAAACAAAAACCTCGCTATCGCGAGGTAATGAGTTCGACCCAACGTGCCGTATGAGCAGAGTGCTCGGCCGGATCTCCGTGTGCATATAAGTGGGTACTACAATCTGGCTGTAAACCCAGCTAGATATGTAAGTTCCCGCTGCGGATGTAACGATGGAAGATTCACAACGGCCACTTTCAACGAGCACATCAGGTAACTATATAAATGTTAGCAATAGGGCTATTCAGTGTCAAATCTCTAGAGACTGGAAATGTTGCAGTGGTGCTAAATTATAGCCCTAATAGATTCATTGTACTACCAACTAATGGAGCGACTAAATTGCCTACAGATCCGGTCACTACTAAAAGGAGTAAAATATAGACTCCAAATGGTTGTATTTGTTGCCATTGTATAGCCAAACTATTGGGAAG
>JBHPFT010000008.1:0-21098 GCA_042571445.1 Patescibacteria group bacterium | reverse complement strand
GGTAAAATGGATGATGGAACACCCAAAGTGGCTTCTGTTAGACACCTTTGAGGATCCTGATAAAGAGACTACCTTCAAATAATACTTTTGGTATTATTAGAATATGAAGAATGATCCTAACTATAAAGATAGTTTTGTAGAGAAAACTGATATTGAAGGCTTAGTTGTTATCCATAAAACCATATTTGAAGATTTCCGAGGCTATTTTAGAGAGGCTCTAAAGTTGAGTACTCTTGAAAAGACTATTGGAAAACCCTTTAATATCAAAACCTGGAATCACTCTGTAACAAATCCTGGCATCTTGCGAGGGATACACTCAGAAACTGCAGCGAAACTTTTGTATCCTACACACGGTAGAGGGTTTATATTTATTATCGACTTACGACCTAATTCAAAAACTTTCTCAAAATACGTAACTTTCGAGGTAAACGAAAAGGAAGAAATAACAATTTATAAGGATATGGGTATGGGAGTTGGAGTCCTAGCTTCTGGAGAGAAACCCTTTGAATACCACTACCTAATGGACAAAGAATACGATCAACTAGAACAACTTGGTGTTATGTGGAACGATCCTGACATTGGAATTACATACCCAATAAAAGATCTCACTATTTCAGAGAGAGATAAGACCAACCCTACACTCAGAGAGCTCTTTCCGGAGAAGTTCAAATGAAAATATTTGTTACTGGAGGAGATGGGTTAATAGGGTCTAGGTTTCTTGATTTGTTACCAAAGAATTACAAATCTGTAGCCCCTAATGAAAAGGAGTTGGATATAACTAACAGAGAGGGGGTTTCAAACTTCTTTGAAAAAGAAAAACCTGAAATAGTTGTCCACTTTGCTGCACTCACAGATCCTAAAAAGGCAGAGTTGGAAAGAGATGATAAAAACGGACTTGCCTGGATGGTTAATGTGGAAGGAACAAAGTATTTAGTCAGAGAATCGAAAAAACATAACTCTTTCTTTATATATATAAGTACAGACCTTATTTTTCCAAGTACTAAGACTAAAGAGGAATATTATGACGAGGACTCACAACCAGCTAGGGACTCAAAAGAAATTAGCTGGTACGCATGGACAAAACTTGAAGGAGAAAAAATTGTATTAAAAGAATTAAAAAATTATGCAATCATCAGATTTGCCTACCCATTTAGAACACAAGACCATGAAAATATTGATTTTGCTAGACTCTTTTTACACATGTATGACACAAACACTATGTACCCTTACTTTACAGACAACACTATCACTCCAACATACATAGACGACGCCTGCGAAGCAATATTTAGGATAATCGATAAAAAAGTTACTGGAATATTTCACGTAATGGGAAGTAGCTCCTGCTCGCATTATGACTATGCAAAGTATCTTTATGAGAAAACTGGAAGGGATTCCAACAAGTGTGAAAAAACTCTGATGTCAGAGTTCTTAAAGAAAAGTAGAGTTCCAAGATCACTATACTCAACTATAAAAAGTGAGAAAACAGCAAAAGCCCTTGGAATGAGATTTAAAACATGGCAAGAGGGGGCAGATACCTTTTTAGATCAATACAAATCCTCAAAGTAGTCTTTTACTGGTAATATATCTTTGTGATTAAGAAATCTCTCGCTAATGTATCTTTTGTTGGAATAGGAAACGCAATTAATGCAGCTTTAAATTTTGCATTTATTATAGCTATAGCAAATACCCTAAGTTTAGAAGATTTTGGAAGGTACGCCCTACTTACAACTCTTCTAATCACTATTTCAAGACTTACTGACTTCGGAACTAACTCCGTTTATGTTGCAAAATCTATTGTTATCGGTAAAGAGTCTCTCACGGATGCCTTTTATTCTCTTAAAATACTCCTGTTACTTTTAGCTATCCCAGTCTCTCTAATAATACTTCTATCTTTTAAGTTTAATGACTTACTTCTAATCGTTCTTTTTATTTTAGGACTACTAGCATATCTAATCAACTACACCCTTCTAGCTATCTTTCAAAAATCAGAAAGTTTTGGAAAGTTAGTATTAACAAATCTTCTCCCAAGCATTATTAAGGGAATTTTCGCCATATTCTTATTCACAAACCTTGTAACACTTAACCTTTATGAGGCCTTTTCTGTTTTTTCTCTTGCTGTATTTTCTTCAGCATTTTTTCTAATACTGTTGGAGGAAAATCAAAAAAGATTCACTTTTGTACCTAAAAAAGTATTACCTATCCTAAAACAGGCCTACCCTGGTGGAATATCACAACTTATTCAAGAGGGGTGGCCATCACTTAACACCTCTATTACAAAAGTTGCTAAAGACTTTACAGATGTTGGTATTTTTTCACTTGCAGATAAGATTTCTAGAACATTTAGCATTGCTGCAACTTCTATATTTACTGTACTTCTTCCTAAAAGTGCTAGGAGAAAGAGGAAAAAAGAAGGTTATGATTTTAAAGAGATCACTCTACTTTCTGTGCTCACTCTTGTTTTAGCAGCCTTAACCATCGTTATTGTTAAGTTCTTTATGCCTATCGTATTTGGAAATAAGTTTGACGAATCTATAACTCTTCTAAGCACCTTAATATTTGCTGCTGCCTTCACAGCCATCCATGTATTTATCGAGCACATATTCTACGTCGAGGAAAAAACTAAATATATTATGTATATAAACGTTGGTAAGCTTGTGATATTTTTACTTTTTACAACTCTTCTTATTCCAACCTACTCCCTTTACGGTTTAGCACTATCTAATCTAATAGCAGGGGTTTTCGGGGTTGCAATTACCATATTTTTCGTCAAATTCTCCCGAAGCTTTTAATCTTGCTATCTCTTCTCTTGGTGGGAAATACCAAAGTACCCAGTCTCCCTCATCTGCAAGCACTTGAGGTGTATAACCGAATGTTAATACATCCTCACTAAACCTTCCTTTTTTAGTAACTAATACAAATCTTTCCCAATCGTAAATTGTAGGCACTCTTTCAAGCTTCTTGGGATGAAAATCAATGATGTCAAAAGGTCCGTTAGAATAAAAGTATGCTATAGGTAGGTCCATCCCGTGGATATACACTTTATCTTCAAGTCCGAGCAGTTCTTCTTTCTTTTCAAGCATTCTAACTTGAGCACCTGTTAAATCAGAGGTGTATACAAGATCTTTATTTAAATAAAGGTAAAAGAGTGAAAATACAGTAATTAAATAGATAGCTGTAAACTTAAATATGACATTATTCAACCCAGAAATCTTTTCCATAATAAAGTTCAGTACTCTTTCTCCAAATACACCAACCATGATACAGAGTGCAGGATAGACTGGAATCATATACCAAGTGAGTTTTGATTTAGCTATTGAAAAGAACAAAAGAATAAATAAAGACCAACCAACCAAAAACACATGCTTGTTATCCCTTTTTGAAGATCTAAATAGAGAAAATGGAAATGCAGCCAAAAGACCAACAAACCATATCCTCATACTTACCTTTAATACAATAAAATACCAAAAGAAAGGCTTTCCCTTATCCTCAATTGCACTAACTGCCCTATCCCAAACATGGTAACCAATGTATCCTTTCAGAAACTCTCCACCAAATCTTTTATACATTTCAATGTGCCATGGAAGAGACACAACCATAGAGGCGCCAAACATTGAAAGATAATTCATAATTCTTTCCTTATTTAACTTTTCTTGCTTTGTAAATAATAGGTAAAGCTCATAAATAACAATTATTGGGAAGGGAAGTAAACCGACTACACCTTTGATCATAACTGATAGACCCACCACAACACCTGAGAGAATCCACAAACCTCTCTTCTCCTTTTCTACTGCTAAAAGATATATATACAAAGATAAAACTAAAAAGAAAGTGGCTGTAACATCAAGCATTGAAGCACGAGAATAGTATAAAAACTGAGTAGTTGTGATAAGTGCTAAACCAGATATGAAACCTACAGTCTTATTAAAAAGCTTCTTGCCTAAAAGATAAGTCATAATAACTGTACCTAATCCAAACAATGCACTTGGAAGTCTTGCAGCCCAAGCGTTAAACCCTAAGATCTTCATAAAGAAAGCCATAAACCACATATAAAGAGGGGGTTTTTCATACCACACAGATTCCCAATGATTGTGCCATCTTTGAACGATGTATTCCCCATCTATAACCATATTCTTAGCTATCTTTGCGTAAATTGCCTCATCCCAAGGGACTAAATGATTTTTTCCAAGATTCCAAAAAAGTAATATTGTAGACACCAGAGCTAAAACTCCAAGTATTAACTTTGATTTCTGAGCAAAAAACGAGATCACCTCCTTGAAACTCCCATTTTTGATACTTCCCACAGACCAGGTTAAAAACATTATTAGAATAAGCCAGAAAAACTCAGAATTATATGAATAAAATATACCTGCTACAAACCATCCAAAAACTACTGAGCTCATAGCTGCTCCTATCATAAATGTTTTCTTATCCTTTGATCTAAACGCAAGATACAGAGGGGTAAAAAGTAGAAGAAGGATAAAAGGAATAAATAAAGAAAGACCAACAACACCAGTTTCTGCAATCAGCTCTCCCCAAATAGTATGTGCTGGAACACGGGTATTTAAAGCTGCAGGATCTCTTCCAAAGTATTCTGGAGCTACCTCAGTTTTACTAAAATGTTCAAAGAATGATCCGTATCCCCCACCAAGTATAGGGTATTTCTCAAAGATCTGATAGGTTCCTGTGAGTAACATTACATGAGAAGCAAAAGAGTCTAATCTGTAGTGAAAGTACTGTTTTATCCTTGCTCTAAAAGAACTTGATTTAATACTATATTCCTTCGCTATTGGAATAGTGACCAAAAGAAGGGATAAAAAGACATATAAAAGACCTTTAGCACCTACTTTTCTTACCAAAAGAACTGTTATAAAAAACAGAAAAGCTACAAAAATCATTATCCAAGCAGTTCTGGAGTTAGTCAGTAATAAAGAAACAAAGATCGAAAGAACCATGACAGAATGAATAATCTTTTGTTTTAACTTACCCTCAATAAGAATAAGGACAGAAAGTATAGGAAGAAGGGCCGCAAGAAGTGCACCGTAATGATTTACATCCCAAAACGTTGCCCCTACCCTTGGAATATTATTTGGTATATACCACAAAGCCCCTATTGTTACTCCTGTAGTTTGAAGGAGAAAGACTTGGAAATATCCAAAAAGACTTAGTCCAAAAACCAGATAAATATAGTACTTAAGATAGTTTAAAACCTTTTCTGGAGAGTTCTTAAACATAAGGTAAAAGTAGTAACACATAAAGACAACTGTAGTGAAAAACCCGTATAAAAAGATACTTGCTTGAAGATTCTTAGAAAAGAAAGTAGAAATACCCCTAACTACCCAAATAAGGCCAAGTAAAACTAGTACGGGATCTCTTAAATAATCTTTAATCTTAGAAAGTTTATTCTTAGAAAAATATACAAAAGTTTTTAAAATACCAGCACACATTAAAGCAAACATAAAGGCCCTTATTGGCATCAGGTCCCACCTGTAGAAGCTAAAAAGTTCTTTGTGCATTAAAACTGAAAGGGTAATAAGTACATACACACTAAATTCAAAATTCTTAAAAATCAGAACTAACGAAACTATAAAAATCAAAAATATTATTATAAGTTCTGTCATTTTTTACTTAAAACCTCTTTGTATGCTTCTAGGGTTTGTTTTGCAGCATAGCCCCAGGTGTATTCTCTCTTCATTTTTTCATCCAACTTAGGTCTTTCTGCATAATACTCCTCTTTAATAGCGTCCTTTATTGAATCTATGCTGTCCGGTTCACAATATGAAGCATACCTCCCAAGATACTCTCGTGCTCTCATTCCAGCGGCTACTGCGTTTGTACCACAATATAACGCCTCTAAACTGGTAAGTCCTGTTGTTTCAAACCAACTTGCAGAAACTCCTACCTTAGCGTATTTATAGTAAGATTGGATATTTTGGTAAGTAACCCCCTCTCCTACATGAATAATCCAATCATTTTCCTTTACCAGATTATTAAATATTGAGTTATACTCGAAATGCTTTAAACCGCCAATTGGACCTATAAATACTAGTTTAATGTCTTTTTCTTCCTCTTCTCTAAGCTTTTTGACAGCCTTAATAATATTAAGTTGATTCTTTCTAGGTTCAATTCTTCCTACACACAAAATGTAGTTTTCAAATCCAAGCTTATTTTTTAGTCTCTTCATATCAATATTGGTAAATGGTTTGCCAACTCCATTCATAACTTTTTTCCATTTAATATCTACATCAAAGGTCCTTTTTAAGTCCTCTGCTTCTTTCACAGTCTGAACAAGACACACCTCAGACATCTCAAGTACCTCTTTTTGAGTATTCTTAAACCCCTTTAGCATCGTATAAAGCGTCGGAATTAGCTTCTTAGGATCAAATATAGATCTGTAAATATTCTTAAAAGTATCTCTTTTGAACTGATCTTTAAATAAAAGCTTAGACAATCTTCTAAAATCAAATACAAATTCATCATCAAACTTTTTAACTTCCTCAACGTTGTGGTGAATAGGAGATAAAACTATTGGCTTGTTGCTCTTTGAAGCTTTTTTAGTATAAAGATATGTTTCAGGAGTCCAGTCTAGCTGAAAAATATGAATTAGATCATATTCATTAGGGTCAAAGTCCATACTAGTCTTGATATCAATCTCAACTCCTAGCTTTTCTAACTCTTTTGCGGTGTTTACAACCTGTATCTTGTCTCCCCCACCCTCTTCAAGTAGGTTTATTCTTCCTAACATTAATACTTTCATGATTTTCCTAAGAGCTCCTCATATAACTTAATATAGTTACTTACAAATTTTTCCATTGAAAATCTTTCTTCTACTCTTTTTTTAGCTCTTTCTCCTAATAAGTTTCCTTCAGAAGCTACTTTTTCGTATACACTAACCATTTTTTCAGAAAGATCAATTGCATTTCCAGTACTAAAATATACGACAGTGTCACCACCAACCTCCCTTAGTACTTCAATATCCGAACAAATTATGGGAAGAACGTTATACATTGCTTCTATCAAAACTATCCCAAACCCCTCGGCCAAAGATGAATGAATAAAGACGTCGAGAGCTGAGTAAAACTTAACCTTATCTTCTTCCTTAAAGCTTCCGGTAATTATAACTCTATCTTCGATCTCGCTATCCTTTGTGAACTCTTTAATTATTTTCTCAAGACGACCTCCTCCAACTAGCATTAAATAGAAATTTTCTTTATGAAATAAATCAGAGTCTATAAATTTTTTAAATGCTTCAACAAGTATGATGTGCCCTTTCTCTTCTGTAATTCTTCCAACTATCCCAAAAATAAAGGCGTTCTTGGGAATATCATATCTTTTTTTAATTTCTTCTTTATATTCAACTCTTTGCAGAGGCGTAATATCGTATTTCCAAGTAGGAATGCTATTAGGAATAATTGGTAGCTTATACTTCTTTATTCCTTCCTTCATCTTTACGTCCCTTCTAGACTGAGTAAGGGCCATTTCGGCAGTTGAAAACCAATTTATTAGCTTAGAGTAACCAAAGACGTTTATCCATTTTTTAATTTTATTTACTTTCCACTCAGAAATAGGAGTATGAGTATGCCCAATTCTTACCTTAGTTTTAGCTAACCAACCTGCTAATACAGCGTTTGTTACAGCCTTTAGCTCATGTCCATGAACTATGTCGATCTTGTTTTCTTCCAAGAATTTCTTAAGTGAAAGTATATATCCAGGATCTATATCAAACTTAATTTCCCTATTTGTAATTTCAGCCCCAGCTTCATTATAAAAATCTACAATAGGTCCCTCAGGACACCAGACGTAAACGTTGTGTCCATTTTGTGCCATACCTTTTACAAGGTCATAAATATGCCACTCCATTCCACCAAATATTCCTGAGTTTGTTACGTATAAAATATTCATAGCTTATTAATTAAACTTAACATTTTAGTTACCTTTTGATCCCAAGTGTTCTGACTTGCCACCTTCTGTCTTTTCTTAATCGCTGAAATACTTTCTTCTTCTAAAGCTTTTCTAATATTTTGGGAAAACTCATTGTAATCTTTTGAGATATAGCAAGCTTCATAGAATGGTGCGTACGCAGGAAGATCAGTAACAACGACAGGGTACCCAGATGCAAGATAATTATGAAACTTCACAGGGAAACATCCACCAACAGTATAGTCGTTTAATTGGTAAGGGATCATTAAAACATCAGCCTTAGAGATATAATTAGGCAGCTTTGTGTAATCTACTGGGCCCAAAAAGTGAATATTGTTGAAATCTTCAAATCCCAATGCCTTTTCTGTCACCCATCTATCTTTGTAGGCCGACGGACCAATAATAACAAAGGAGTACGATGGAAAATCCATAGCAATCTTTTTAACTAATTCTTTATCAAACTTATATTCATCTATAGCTCCTGTAAACATTACTCTTGGGTGAGGTATTTCTCTTAATTTCTCTGGTTCTTCTTCCTTGCTCTTTCTAATATCAAAAAACCTATCATAATCTCCGACATTGGGAGTATAGTAGGTGTTTGGGTTGTGCTTCTTAAGTTTTTCGATAAGACCGGGAGTGGTAGCAAAAACGATGTTGGCTCTAGTTGCTAACATCTTTTCTTGCTCAGAGATCCACTTTTTCTTTTCCTCTGACTTATATGCAGGAAAAGCTTCGTAGTTATCTACACAGTCGTAAACTAGTATGTCGTAATTTATGTCTCTTAGATAATTTTCCAAAAAAAGCATTTCCACGTGATAAACCCATAGAATGGTTTTTCTTTTTTTATCAAAAATCTTTTTTGCTAGTTTATCGATCCTATTAGCATGTTTTACAGATAGTTTGCTATATACAGGGTGGATATTAAGAGGAGACAAAACCTCTACTTTCTCATCCTTATACCTCTGAGTTAGTAATCTTCTTAGAGGCCATCTTCCCTCCAAAAAGTGTTTCATAAATACCCATCCTGTATTTATTGGGGGATCAACAAATAATACGTTGTGACCTAGCTTGGAAACCCTACTCATAACATGTTTTTTGTTAGTCCATAGGGGAGAATCCCAAACCTGGTTTGCAAGACAAATTATGTTGTATTTTTCACCTATTTTTTCCATATTTTACTGGACAGGAGATATTTTATCTAAAAACTCCTTATCACACCAACTGCCAACAAAGGCCTTCTTTCCTATTATAGAATACAAAGGAGAGAAGTACTCATCATAGTAGAACAATCTATCTAGATTCTTTTTAACACTTGGAAGACCCTGCGGTTTAGAACTATTATAAGCTCTAGGATTCTCAATTTTTTTCTCAAATAATTTCTCTAGACTTTTAAGCATAGAAAGAATTGACGAGCTGCCTGGAAAAGTATTTTTTTCAACGTAACAACTGAAATTAGTGGCACCCCACCCAATAACTTCTCCAGTATAATCATTTGATTTTTTTGAGTTATAGTATCTAGCATATACACCATCTACAAATATTCCATTAATTAAACCTGTGTTTTTCTGTAACGTTTCTGCTTGTCTCCATCTGATTCTGGTATGACTAAAATAATCAAATTGTAGTGTAAAAGAAATAAAGATCATAAGAAATGTTCCCAATAAAATTGGTAGTCTTCTCTTTAAAAACCTATCACAAAATAGAATTACAATGAGTATTAAAAAAATTATGAATGGGGGAATGAAATAACGCTCATAATAGCCTTGCGTAAAAAAATTAATAGAAAAACCGAGGAGAGACACTAGAGACATAAATACTAAATATATATTCCTACTAATAAACTTTCTAGATATCTTCAGTCTTAATCCTTCTTTAACAATTATATAAATAATCTTTAACGTACATAAAGAGGTTACAGAAGATATAAAAATTTTAAAGGGAATGTTGTTAAATAAACTTAAATCGAAACGATAATAAGACTTTACATATAATTCCTCAATATAAAAAACTGACCCTACAGCAAATATGTCAAACTTAAAAATAACATAGGAAAGAAATAAGACAGCGAACCAAAATAATAAAGTAAAGAACCTAGTTAATTTTAATTTAGTAGTAGATATTAATGGAAAGATAAAAAATCCATAGTAAGGGATAGAAAGCAACATCATCTTACATTTCTCTCCTATATTTTCAATTTCTAATACATTAGAAAATAAACTTGAAAAACCTGGAGTAACAGAGAGCTTATCAGTTTGATATCTAGGCCAAAAAAACAGTAACAGAAGACTTGATATAAAAATAATAAAATTAGGTATAAAGATTTTCCTAAAAACAACTTTTCTATCTTCTATAAAAGGTAATAATAAGAAAAAAGAAATAAAAAGTGTAATACCGATATGTCTTACCAATAATGAAAATGCTGCAAAAATTGAGCCTAATATAAAAAATTTCAAAAGATTTTCTTTAAAACCTCTAATATAAAAGTAGGTGGACCATACAAAACCGAAAACTATATAAATCTCGCTCATAAAACTCATGCTTGAAGTGAAAACAACAGGGTTAAAGAATATGAGCAACAAACTAATTAAAATTATAAAGTTTGAAATTTTGAAATACTTTAGGATTCTATATGCCCCAAGGGCTACTAATATGGTAATTAATATAGTTAGAATCCTTAAAGATGTAAAACTAACTCCAAAAATGATTCCCCATATAATACCCAAAAGATTTTGCGCTATAAAAGAAGGCCCCATATACGAGCTAAGTTTAAAAATTCCATCTAATACACCATGTTCGACCTGCCTAACATATAACCAATCATCATTTATCGCAAATTCTCCAACAGGATTGATTAAAATTACCAAAGAAATATACAAGAGAGTTGCTAAAACGAATGGATTTTTAAATACTTTCATTAAAGACACTGGGGACAAGCCCTTTCTAACACTCCAAACTTAACTAAAACCCTTCGAATATTAAACAATAATTCACTATTCTTAACTGACCATAACCATAAAGTATTTTCATAACCTAAATCATAAGCCGCATGCCATATACCATCAAAAAAGACCATCCCAAACACCTCAACAAGTATAGAAAAGATAAAAAGTCCCATAAAAAGCTTCTTATATTTATCAAAAAACACAGAATTAACAAAAGGGACCATGAGTAATATCAAATAGGGAATGATGTCACTACTCATTCTGTATCCAAATGAGTAACCACCATACCAGTGCTTCCAAAAACTAATAATTAAAGTGTGGAGTAACACAATAATTCCAAATATTAGGTAATCAATGTTTTTTATTACTCCTTTTTTCATAGCTAGGTATAAACCTACAAAACAGGCTATAAATATAGGGCTGTATATCAAGATACCTTTACTTGGTGAGAGCCACACACCCAAGAAACTAATAGGAAAAGGGGACACCCAACTAGTAAATATCTGAGAAGCGTATCCTTGATTTGAGAGACCCTCATAAAAGATCTGGTTGTACAAAAAAAAGAAAAGAATACTTGGTAAAACACCAAGAACTAAAAATAGACTTGATTTAATGTATATCTTCCAGTCTGGGATCTTAAAATAGCTTAAAAGACCAATAAATATTAGAGCCAGCGCTGCAGTGGGTCTGGATATTATAGCTAAGCCAAAAAATAGACCTGTTAGAAACATGTCCTTATGGTTTTTTGAGTCTAGAAAGTTGAAAAGAAAATATAGACCTAGAATAGAAAATAGTTGAACAGCGCCATGCTGCCACATAGCTTGACTCACCATAGCAAAGTTAACAGATGCAAAAAGATAAATGAGAGTAAGTAAGATACTTTTTTTATTATCCTTAACGAAGTGTTTTTTTAACAAAAGATATAAAAATCCTCCAGATAGAGAAACTATTAGAAAAGAAGATATTTTAGAAAGAAAGGTTACATTCTCCCAAGTCGGTAGAGTTCCCGATATTACGGGTATTATATATACAGGAAGAGCGACTATTGCAGTCATTATTGGAAAGGCAGAGACGTAATGATTTCCAACTTTCTTTAGATAGAAAGGAGTTAATCCCTTAACATAGCTCTTATCATCTGGGTGGGGATACTTCTCAATTAACATGTCATAAAAATCATCAAGATAAAGACTTCCTTTTTTAATAATAGAAAATGGTAAAAACATAGTGGGAAGAGAGTCCTCTGATTGAATTACAAGGGGATTCACACCACTCTTGTATACAAGTACCCAAGAGAATAAAAATATGAAAAAAGATCCAAGAACAATATGAAAAAATGTCTTCATAAACATATTCTATCAGTGAAATGAACTATCTTCACGACACATCATTCTTCTCTGATAAGAACATATTTCACAGTAGACCAGATAAGAAACTTATCCTTCAAAACCCCTACTTTAATTAATTCATTTATTGGCTGAGCTATATTAAATCTTCCTTCGTCATCTAGGTTTAAATCAAAAGACAGGTCGTACGATTCTCCAAAAATGTAGTTTGTTATCTTTTCTTCCGAAAAAATACGTTTTTCATTGGAAATAAGAAGACCATATCCTTCAAGATTTACGTAGTAAGTAGGCATTATTGTAAATTCAGGAGTTAAAATTCTTATAGATTTAATATCACTACCTAAAATATCTGGTAACTTCATAAAAAAATATTCGGAATCGATATAAGATGTATCAAACTCTACAGTAAAAGCTTCTGATTCCCCTACTTTGGAACAGCCAGGAAAATAAAGAAGAGTTTTCTCTACCTTTTGAATGCCACCGTCTTTTGAAGGATAATAAATTTCAGACTCTACCTCACTTGTCCCAATATCTTGCTTCTTACAAGAAAAAGCTACCTCTATATTTATATTTCTATCAATGGGTCTTTCGCTCATAAATCTAAACTCAAACAGATTTGTAGGAACTTTAGAAATTAATACATCTGAAAGCTCTTTATTGACATAAGTGGCTTGAATAATATCTTTTAGATCACTGTTCTGAATGTAAAAGTATCCCTCATCCTCAAATTCTACTGCATTTTTATTCTCTACTCTAGGGTAGTCTGAAGAATAAATTAGATATTGATCTACAAATATAGGATTAGGCTTAGAAATCAGAAAATCCTTAATTAAAAAGCCATCACCAAGTTGTTTCGAATAGGGAAGCATAACAAAAGGATCAGATACACCAATTAGAGATTCCTCTTTGTATTCTGGACCTGAGGCATTTTTTCTTACTCTAAACAAAAAACCTATACATACTATTAAAACAGCTATGGAAATAAAAATCACTCTTTCACGTTTGGAATATTTGTAGTTAAAAATTTTATACTTTGAGTTGTTGATAACAATATAAAATAGAACTACGATACAAAATATTAAGAAATTATAAGAATCTGCTATATTAGCAAAAGAAGAACTTAGAATAGTAATTAGCATAATTATGGGGGTTGAATATTTGATCATTTCCGGTTTTAATCTAGCCTTACCTATTCTTGTAGATACCTTTAAGATCATTTTTATCAAAGAAGGTATAGAGAAAACAACCAAGACAATTAAAAATACTAAATTATAGAAAAAAACTAATAACCTAAAGTAGCTGCCTTGATTAATATACTCCATCAAATTCGTAATATTAAATGCGTCCAAAGAATAACTTATAAAATATACTAAACTCACCCCCTTACCGTCCTTTACACCAAGAGCTACAACAAGAGGTATATACATAGAGAAAATAAATAACAATATATAGGCTACAAACCACCTAGTCGAAACGAAAAAGTTTCCAATGCATATTAAAAATTTATTCAAATCTAAGTAAGCGAGACCTCTCTTATCTTTTATTGATAAGAATTTTAAAAAAATATAAAATATCACAACTATTAAAGATATTGAAATGGCTATTTTAAATGTTTCGAATGTGGTGGTTTTCAATAAATCACTTATTTTATCCATTTGTATTTTTGACCAGTTAGCTGCTTCTGTATCTTCAAAAGACAAAGAAGTATCTTTTGACCTACTAAGCGCCTTAAAATAATCTTCAACACTAGCTTTTCCATCGATAGATACTAAAAGGTCCTCTGGCATAATATAGATATCTGTATTTTTCTGATCAGTAATTCTCAAAAACCCCTTAATGTTTGTAATAGAATCAGAATACACATCTGATTTATCACATGTAAAAATATAAGAACCACGTGCCGAGTACGGTACATCACATATGAGTATGGTTTTCTTGCCTTCTTCAAAAAACCTATCTACACCCTGTTCTAAATAGTCTCTTTTGATTTCTTTCCTAAAAATCTCAGAGGACAACAGAATCAAATACCCTTTGTTTGGATCTGATAACAAATAATCTCTTTCTGTAAGTAACTCCTCACTCACTTCATATACTGTAAGTCCAAATTCCCTACTGAATAACCTTTTGTAATACTCAAGCTTCGTCTGTGCCAAGGAACTCGAGAACAGAACGACAATCCCAAATAAAGTAAGAGGTAGAGTTTTCTTTATTATTAGTGTACTTTTATTCAAATACTTTCTCATAAAAAACATCCTTTAAAACCCCTAAAACTAGAAAAAAATAACCTATTTGTGCAAGAAACTCAGCTAATTTGTCAATCCCAAGTATAAATGCAAAAGGAATTAATCCAAGAGCTATAAGCGCCGATATATAAACGTATTTTCTATTAGATAGAAATCCGAATAAAAAAACCAAAAACGAAAACATAATCATAAAAAAAGTTATAAAAGAACTAAGCGGATCAGATATTATAATTACTAGCACAATAATTAAAGAAAATATCAAGAGAATTTGGGCTTTAGACATCTTAATTTTTAATACTTTCGATAAACTTTTTTCTAAAGGAAATAGTAAAAAGAGAAGAAAAAGCAAAGATATTACCACCAAGACAGTATTATAAATATTATCTATTAGTAAATTAACCATCCTTATTACATTTTATATCTTAGGCAGTTGCGTAACTGATACTATATCACCTTTTCAAATATAGTTTTACCACACCTCATATATAAAAATGGTGAATTTTTGTTAAATATTTGGGAAAGGGCGTGTTTAGAAGAATAAAAAAAACAGCTTACTTTAACGAGTCCTTTTCAACACGAAATTATTGTTTTTACCATGCTTATCCGATAAATACATAAATATTCCCGCTACAATTCCGCCAAACACCCAGAAATAGAATGCATATGTCCAACTGTAATTATCAATTAACCATCCAGAGATTACTCCAGTTAGGGATGCTCCTAGATAACCCAAGGCGTCTATTGCCCCAGTGATTGAAGCTGTATTTTTATTATTACCAAATATCATTGGTAACTGTGAAACCAAAAGGCTGTGTGGCCCAAAGGTTGTAAAACCAATAACGGCTAACAAGATAAGACCCGTCGTCCAACTAGTAGTGTTAGCAAACAACACAGCTGTAAATGACAGAATAATTGTCATTACTAAACCAACTACAGTTCTTCTCGTTTGGAAAATCTTGTCAGTCAACCAACCGACTGAAAGGGCTCCTAACGCACCTGCCATAGGGAAAATTAAAGCCTTGTACGCTGCCATGGTGATGGTTGCACCCTGTTCTTCAAAAAAGTACGTTGGTGCCCATGTTAGAAATCCATATCGGACTATATTTAAACCAAATAACCCCATCCCAGCAAGCAATACTCTTTTGTCTGTAAATACAGATACAAGAGTCTCCTTTAAGTTTGTTGGCTCTGCTTCTCCCTCTGGAGATTCCTCAGCATATTTTAACCATAAAACTAACACTTCTATTCCTAGAAGAGCTGGTATATAGAATACCGCTCTCCAATTAAATTTAGCAAGGTAACCCGCTAAGAGCCACGATAATGCGCTCCCAGCAATATATGAGGTACCTAGTATTCCAGCTGCTCTTCCCTTCAATTTTTCTGGAGCCCAAGCAGAAACTATTTTCACGTTTGGGGACCACCCCATTGACTGAAATAATCCATTAATTCCCCAGAGTATTGTTATTAAAAATGTTGATGCTCCAACACTCGGGATTAACAGATTGAGAAAAATTGAAACTCCCAAACCTAAGGCAACAAGTCTTTTTGGCCCGAAAATATCCGCGAGCTGACCGTTAATAAACTGACCAACAGCGTACATCGCAAAGAACGTACTTGCTGCACCTCCTAAAGCTACTTTACTTATATTAAACTCTTCCATTATTCCGGGGAGGGCTATTGAGAAGTTGACTCGCAAAAAGTAGTAGGTAGCGTAACTAATCCACGATAGTACGAGAACTCTTACTAGTTTATTGTTCATCGTTAAAAGTACCTTCTATACCTGGAACGCTTTGATAATATTCTTTTCTTTGCTCCTGCTCTATCTTATCAATGTAATTTGTAGACCTTTCAACATTTTGCATCGCAATATCCAACATTTTTTTAGCTATCTCGTATCTTTCCTTATCAGAGTTAACTTTTGGTTTACTTTCATCTTTATTTGTATCTTTATTTATAACTGGAGGATGTGTTTCTTCAGTGTGACTCCAAACCCTTAGTACTTTGTTCTTGATTGATGTAGAGCTCTGACCAGCATAGTAAGGCATGTTTATCAACCTGCCGTTATACTCACTTAATACTTTTTTTGCGTTGATAAAATCCTCTTCTTTATGACTTGTACTTTCAAACAATATATCGGGCCTTAATTGAGCAACGTTTGGTAATGGAGAATAAGTCTCTTGCTTGACTGCCACATCAACACATCCAAGAGATTTAATAAGCTCAAGCCTCTCCCCAAAAGAGATGATTGGTTTTACTTTCCTTTCCATCGTTGCACCGTCCGTGAGGACGCCGACAATAAGCTTGTCACATAAGCCTCGACAGGCTTGAAGATGTTTTAGGTGCCCGATATGTAGAAGATCGGCCACCACATAAGCGTATCCTATTTTCATAACAATAGTATGACTTTCTTAAACTTTTATAACAGTTTTGTAAACTCTCTACTAATCTTTTTTTATATTACCACTATCACTTGCAATTAGTACATAACTAAAGATTGTTGCTTTAGCAAAAATAAACAACTATTCAAATTTATTAGAACTTTTCTCCCCACAACACATCGTGTGCGCGGCGGCTTTGTCTCGTAACAACAAAACTAAATTTCAAATCCTTTCTAGTTTTTCACAAACCCTTGAGAATATATCGTACAGTTTTAAGGGTCGTATAAAATATCGATGTAAAAGAGTAGAATATCAAAACTAAACTCAAGGTATTAAAAATTGATCCTATTAGTATTAATGGTACTAAAAACGCTCCAATTAAATTTCCTATTTTAAATATAGATTTATTAAGACCATTTCCCAAAAACAATTTCTCGCTAATCTCTCTATTTTCACAGCAACATATTAAATAATAAAAATCTATACTCGCTCGAAATAACCAAGATACTGCACCCATAAAACCTAAGAATACAAAAATGTCGGGAATTAAAACGTTAATAATATTTATTTCCTCGACGAGAACATTGGTAAATAAATCACCGCCAGTCCTATATAACCCCACACCTATACTAATTAAAGATGATGATGGTAACAATACACCAGACACACCATCCAGAAAGGCTCCATATTTAGACCCCGTATTAGTATATTTAGCAACCCTACCATCCGAATAATCTAAAACGTTAGAAAGAAGTAAAAGTAACGAAGCAATAAGAAAATAGTCTGCCCCATTCAAAAAAAGCAAACACGAGATAAAAAGAACTATTATTCCCAAAATTGTTACTCGATTAGCACTAAAATCAATTCTCAGAAATAACCACGTAAAATATACGGATAACTTTCTATACACAGTGTTCATAAATCTCACACCAGGTATAACGTCGTTGAAAACATCACTTGGATACGCTTTATTTTTAATCTCTTTTAATGTAGCCTTCATTTTTTAATCCAAAAAGAATTATAGCTCTTTTTACATAAGTAATAAAAAGTATTTAAAATAATTATCTTACCTAACAGTCTCTTTGGTTTTTCCTAAACAAAATTTTATTATTTCATTTTCTTAACTTAAGATTTTTGTTAAAAAACCAAAAATAACCAAGATAGCTAAATAGGAATATCCCTGAAACAGACAGTCCGAGATAAAATAATCTCTGTGGCCAAAAGTCTATCACTAACTCCAAATCATAACTGCCATCCTCATTTTTTACACACCTAGTGTTATCAAAACATAGTACCTCAGTTTTAATGTCCCAAGAATTAGCATATCCATTAACGAGTGTATGATTACTATTAGTGTCAATTGAATCTTTAAACCAAGTCTCATAAAAGGTACCATTTTCTAAATTATCATTCTGGATTGTATCTTGAATATTTTTAGAAATAAAATCAATCTTGTACTTCTCTTCATAGTAAAAATCTTCCTTATTATTTTCCCATCTCGTATGCTTAATACTTTTTTCTTCCAAGTCCCCAATAGAAGAAATATGACTGTAACCTATAAATTTATTTAGCTCCTCTATAGTCGCTTGATCCTCTTCATTAAAATCAAGAATTTTGTAATCAGTTTCCACAAAATTGAGAGATTTCGTCTTATAATCCGATAAGTAAATTTTCCAACCGTTGTGAAAAGATTCATTAAATACAATAGAAAAGTTTCCATCTGCGTGATGGACGATAGCCCGATATTTTGTAGGACTAATCTTTTTAAATTCAATAGTAGGGGTATTACTAACCTCTTCTATAATATTTTCCTGTTGATTAAAATAAACAGCAGATCTAACGTCGTAACCTTCCTGGGAAACTATTTCAGGAAGAGTATCTATATTTTGAGAGGTGGCAATAAGCTTTTTAGGAACATAGATATGAGGAAGAAAATAACTACTATTTATTTTATAAATATCTAGCACATTTGAATCTTTACTTACAATTTGTTCATACTTTTTTTCACTTTTTAATTTATTCGAAACTTTTAACAAGTCCACATTGTGTGAATCTGGATCTTTTTTTCTTACAGATTCTGGAATATCCCATCTTAAAATTATGTACTTCACGTTTAATATTTTAGTGACCTCTATGTTTTGTTGCACTTCCTTTATTGTTCTGTACGAATCGGCACTGTTGGAGGACAAACTACGAAGATAAATCAAGGGTTTATTAACGACTCTTCTTAATAAATCCTGGCCAGAATGACCCTCTTTACTTTCACTATCAATTATATAACTAGAAGTTCTAATTCCAGGTATGTTAAGGGTCGAAAAATCAAGTTTCCTATAATTCAACAGTTTATGAATATCATTATAATCTTCGCTAACAGATATCAAATTATCGTACATTTCTCCTTGATTGGTTTCTAAAAGGGCCCTACCAGTAAATAACGGAATATCATAAACAAGAAAAAAAATAATAAAAAATACAACGATAATATTAGTCAACCTAGTACTTCGCATTAAGGTAAATAAAATTATCATCGAAAGGGTGAAAACGAGTATGCTTCCCAATTTATTATCCGGATTCCTTAGAAGAGAAAATAATGGAAAGTAGTTAAAAAGCCAATTAAAAACTTCTCCTAAAGGGGGTTGGGACCCTTTTGCTAAAAATATAAACAATAAAAACAAAGAAAAAAATATCAAAATATAAGAATATCTTTCTTTATTTTCTATATTGAATAAACTGTTCTTAATTATAATTATATAAAATACAAATAAAGAAATAACAACTAGATTCCTGTTATAAAAAGGGTAAAAGGAGTGGAAAAACCTTCCATTCCACTCGGCTGTAAATGTCCACCAGTTAAAAAATCTCATCTGACTCAAAAGCCCCCCACTTTGAGAAGATGAATAATTTTTGTTAATTGAGTTTAATTTAGAAGAGTCAAGATACTCATATGCTAACGGGACGATAAAAACAAAGTTTATGAGGAAAGACACTACGCCTAAAATCATGACCTTCCTAAGTATGTTTCTGTAAGAAAGGGTATTCTTTGATACAAAATTAATAATCAACAAAAACACCACAAACAATAAAAAACAATAAAACCAAGGTATCGCAGAAAAACAGAAGAAGCTTAGTAAAGCATACAATAAAAGAGATTTATTTCTTATTAACTCACTACTTTGCAAATACTTATGAAGAGTATAAAACAGTAATGGTAAAAATGAATAAAACAAGAAGAAGTTGTCAAAAATACCAAGGCCGGTGTGTAATATTATAGTAAAGTATAAATTAAACGTATAAAAAAATGAAACCAAGAGGGATACCCCTACAATCTTTTTGGAAGAGTTATTTTTGCATAAATTTTTTCCTAACCTATAAAATCCGAGCCAAGAAAAATACCAGGTCATTGTATAAGTTAAAAATATAAATATTAGTTCAATAATTTTTATGTTTAATCCAACTCTAAATAAAAATAAGTATATTATGTAAGAAAACCACTCTAATACTGCATTTTGCATCGACGGAGATCCAAGAGACTCTGAAGACCACGCATGAAAACCTTTTTTTCCAACATCTTGAAGGGATACTAACAAAAAATGATCATGATTATAAAGAAAATCCTCCCCTACTTTTAGACTAAGAATATAAATGAGACCTGCTGAAAACAATAACGGAATTAAGTAAAATATTTTGCTATTTACAACATTTAAACTTTCTTTTTTTATCATTCTTACTTATAAAATCTTCCCAAATACCGACTCTCCGATCAGAATCAAACTTGCATAAAACTAGTTTTTAATCTTTGTAATGATTAACGACTTTTGTATCGCTCTCTAAATATTTATAATTTCTTATTTTGAAATTCAAATACGGAGTTTAGCTTGTTTCTAAAAACCTCACGATAACCCTTGTTTTCGAGAAAATCATAACATTTACGATCTTTTTGGTCCACTAATTCTTCTGAGGTATGGTTAGTTAACTCTACACACACTAATGTTGGAGAAAACTTTTCCCAATCATTACTTTGCAGCACTTCCAGATCGGACCCCTCAGTATCCACACTAATAAAATCAATGGACTTACCAAAACAATACTTTTGCAATACTTTTGACAATGGGATTACTCTAACTTTTCTCTTTTCCTCCAAAACAAATCCTTGTTTTATATAATTATTGGCTAAATCACTGGAAAATGTGCTCAGAGTATCAGGAAAGAACTTATAAAACACCATATTTCCAGACTTAGAAGAAACACCTATATTCAGATTAGTATCTCTTTTTC
>JBHPFT010000007.1:0-21167 GCA_042571445.1 Patescibacteria group bacterium | reverse complement strand
ATCCATTAAACTAAGGGCAAGGATTATAACTACAGGAATAACAAGTCCCATCGCAGTAATAGTTACTGCTAATTTTGCCATCTTTTTAAACCAATCGACTATCTTTTCTTCACCACCAGGAATTGTCCCTACCGCGAGTTCAAAAGGAGCAGTTAGAATACCAAAGATCATCTTTATATAGATAGTCATAGCCTTAAAGTGAACAAGTATATTAAGGACCGTACACACAACCATAATTATCACAACAACTAAAAGCATTGCAAAACCCATCGCAGTGGTACCATAATTTACTACCCCAACTAACATTCCCAAAAGCATAAGGCCTGACCCTACAGCACCTCCTGGGCCACCCCAACTACTACTAGCTGCGTTAAACACTATTTGGTATCCCCCTTTATATAAAGCCCAAGCAATGCTAGTTATTGTTGCCCCAATTGGATAACTAAAAATTATTAACAATAAACCAATGACAATTTTTGGAATAGCATATTGGACACTTACTACGAGTTGAGAGTTAATTTTCTTTCTTAGAATTATCATTATTCCGGTATAAAGAAGGATGACTGACATAAAGCCTAAAGCTACATCCCTTGCGAGTTTCCAAACGTTAAACACCGCTTGAACAAGTGGGAGCCCGTAAGAAGGCTCATCTGCAGCAAAAGCTTTATTTACAACAGGAATTTTTTCGATAGATCTGTTCCAAAAATAAGCTAAGTTTACAGGAACAGGCTCGTATCTTGAGAAGTTCTCAAATCTATGAGAAATACCCATTAGGCTTCCACCTATTGCTCGTGCATGTACCGAATTTCTTAGTTCAGGACTAGCCTGGGAAAGTTTTACTTCATTTGCCAGAACCTCACACCTTTCATCATCTGTGCCATAACAAGGCTCTCCTACGGCATCGGGGGGAAATCTAAATTTACCTAAGTGATCATAGAAATACTGTTCACACCCAACAGCCTCATATAAATCAACCCCAACTGTGTTAGCAAACATAGATATAAAAATTCCAACTATAGCGTTATTGATAGTTCTTCTAATGTCAAGGTCAAAAAACTTCTCAGACTGTTCAAAAATCTCTCTTTCTGGGTTACAGTTAAAAGGCTTCTCATACTTAATATTGACCGGATCTTCATATTCATCCTGTCCAAAAAAGATTGCATCTCCGCCTGGGTCGTCAGTACCTTTAGGGGCAGCAAAGATAGGTGAAAGATTTCCCATCAGTATAGTAAAAAGATAAAAACCTAGGAAAATCTTAAGATATTTCTTCTTTGTATCTCTCATAAAAAATTTAGTAACTGTACTTCAGTACCACCTAATTATAGAATATTAACATATGTCTAACAATGCCCTCTGTTTAGTATTAGTTTATATTAAGGGGTTAGGAGCAGCAATATAGGTGGCAAAAAAAGGTCCTAAAAATCCTCTATACCCTGGATATTACACAGGAAAACCTTTTCCAAGAAGGCCTAGTTTCAAAGGAAAAGGTAGGGAATACTCTGGAGATAAGTATGATAAATATATTGATGGTCTTTCTTCCTCCTCAAAAAAATCTAATTGGTTCAAGGAAAGAATTATTGACGACTGGAAAAAAACCCTTAAAGCTGAGATTAAAGCCCCAAAAGCCACTGCTACAACAACTGATGACTATGACACAGATGCTCTTCCTGGCGCATTTGGTATCTCTGTAAACCTTAATCCTGTTGAATGGATTAAGGGTCCTAAAAAACAAGCTACTGAAACTATACAAGATTGGGTAAAAAAGGGGCTTGGAGTAGATCTAGAAAGCTTAGTATCCTCTGATTTCACTGATTATAAAAATAATATCGAGAGTGACTTGTGGGCACAGGCCTTAGGAGTTAGAGAAGGTGCAGAGAAGGGTTTTATCGAGAAAGCTACTACAAAATCATTATCCGAAATGCTTTTCAAGGGAGGTTTTGAAAAGACAGATGCTTCTGCAGATAACTCTCTAAAACTTAAAGACGAAGTAACAAGATATAAAGATGCTGCTGGAAGAACCTGGGAGAAACGCAAAGTATACGACAGTGTAGCTGATTCGGTTCTTAAATTTGAAAGAGGTAAAAGAGGCATGCCTTCAAGAAGAACTTCTCATGATATTTTTCTAGGAAATTCTCTTCAAAGTATAAATGAAGAAATTCAGCTGAGAAAAAATGAAATTCTTTCCACCCCGTCCGGTTCAAATTTTAAGGGGGCTATAAAGAAGTTAGAAGTACAAGCAGGGCTGGGCGCAAACATGACGGCTGTTAATAAAGCTGTCGCTGACTATAAAACAGCTCTAGAAAAAGTAAAACTAGTAGGGTCTCTTAAAAATATAGCCGAGGTTAGAGAAAAATTAATTGAATATAAAATTTCTGTAAAAGACGCGGTAAAGAATTTTAATCCTGACTCTAGTGATACCACCTCATTAATGACACAAGCTAGAGAAGCTTTTAGCAGAGGGGAGATAACAAGAGAGTCTTATGAAAACCTTCAGCAACAAACCTCAGGTTTCAAAAGTTATGTAAATCAGTTGGAAAAAACTGCTCTTAAAAGAATTGATAAAGTCTTAGAAAAACCCGTAGTGGCAAAAATATTAAGTAGGGACGACCCAGAAAATATTGGGAATAGTTTATCCAGAAAATTCCACAGAGAAATTATTGAAAGACAAATACATGAAACGGGTACCTCCGGAAAACTAAAGGATAGTCTTGGAAATCTCATAAGAAGCGACGATTTAGAGGCAGAAGGTATACAACTACATGCACGGAAGGTAAGAGCACTAAGTAATAAGCTTCAAGCAGAACGAACATATGAGGCAACTGAGGACATGCTTAAGATGCTAGATAAAGGAAATTTCTTCGAAAAAAACGTTTGGAATAGAGCAAAAGATAAATTTAAAAAGCTTACACCTGCTTATTGGACAGAAAAAGCTTTAAAGAAGATAAACTATTTTGGATTAGTCATTGATGATGACAAACCCCCAAGACTATTCAAAAAACTAAAAACATACAAATTTGTTATTGACATGAGAGATGGGGCTGGAAACCTAATAGGAGGCTTTAGAAAATTAAAGCTTCAGGGCGGAGATCATTTTAAAGCGGTGAATAAAATTTCAGGAATTGTTGGATTAGGAAGCTCTACGTTTGATGAAGATTCTCTTAGAGCAATGTTGATGGGAAGAATGAATCCTATGGATCCTAAGGCCAGTACAGAATTACTAGCGTATAGAGAGTGGTTAGCAGTTAATGAAGATCTCTTTGGAAAAGAGAATCTTGAGAATGAGGACTTCCAATTAAATCTTTTCTTAAAACTTCATGGATATAATAAAGAACAAAAATTTGGTGGTTTTGAAATAACTAAAAAATATATTGGTGGTCTTCAAAAACTCTATAAAAGACTAAATAATTGGAAAAAAGAAATAATTAAGAGACTATCTTTCATCAAAAATATAAAAAACTTCAGAGACCTCATTAGATACAAGGTAAAAGCTTTTATTGATGACAAAATAATGAAGATCTTTTCAGAAAAAGTTGCCGCTTTCCTGATAAGTAAAGCTTTTCCCGTTATAGGAGCTTTCTTGAAATTTGCTGTTAAAAAGGCTGTAGATACGCTCATGAAATTTACTGAAAACCTTATGAAAGGAGACTTTGACAAGGCCATCTCAGAAGTAGAGGAGGAGTTAGTAAAAGTACTTAAATGGTTGGCAATTTCTATGAGTATTATAATTGGCGTTATTGCATCAATTATTATATTAATAGTTGCAATTTTTTCCTCTGCAACGTCACCGGTAGACCCCACAGTTGGAACTTCAGAACTCATGTTAGAAAGTGTCTTTCCAGGTAAAAACTTGGTAGTAAGTATCACTAAAGATGTTGAGGTTAAACTTTCGAATGGTGAAGTTTTACAAAATCCTTCATATATTGAAAATAAAGAGGTTGTATCTGGACTTGAAATATCCTATGTAGTCACAGTTACTCCTCTAGTTAGTTTAGAGGGTGTAACAGTAACCGTTAGTGACACTGTAACTGCCAGAAATAGAGAAGAATCAACTGAAGTAGAGTCGTTTCCATCCTTTACAGTGTCAAACGTTGCGGCTGGGGAGGAACAAAAAACGTCTCTTGGTCCGTTTACTTTGGAAGGTAAACAATACCAAGATTCATTAATTAATAATTATGCAATTGCTCATACTCCTGCTATTGAGGGACTTACAGGTATAGATTCTGTCGGTTACTCAAAAAGCTTTGCCATTGGAAATGCCCTATCCGTAACACGCGGATGTGAGTATTTAGATATAGGTGCACTTCCCCAAAAGTACCCTGCTGGATCTATTGCAAACGAAGCCTACTCGATTGCTCTCTCATTAGAACGTGGTTTCTGGTGCTATTTCAATAGGCCTAACCCAAAGCAACTTACTAAACCAGGTGGAGTTACCATATTTGATGATCATCTTTATGCAATGTATGGGCCAGATCGACCTGGGGTAGATCAAATTGTGTATACCTCAGGAGATCCTTCTAGAAATCTCTTCTGGTGTACTTGGCTAGTTATTAAGGGTTACCAACAAAAAGGGGAGATGTTACTTTTAAACCCATCTGAAGGGGGTGTAGGAGCAGCTGTATCAACGATGAGAACTTACTTCTCCTCCGGAGGACAAGGCAGACTTTCATATGTAACCAGAGACAACATAACTGCTAGTAAATTAAGGGCTGGAGACGCCATATTTTATGAAACTGGAGGTACTGTAGGATCAGGAGAGCACGTAGGAATTGTGTACAAAGTTACAGGTGACTACATAGTTACGCTTGAATCAAATGCTGAGTACCTAACAACCACAATATCAGTCGACCCAGATACTGGAAGGGTACATTCTACTAGCCACTATGGATTTGAAATTGTTGGGTTTGGGTTGTATAGATAAACTATAGATGTTTGAAAGTATTAACAAAGATAAATTAATAAAAGCTGGATTAATAACTCTTCTTATAGGAATTCTTGCCCTTCTTTTCTACATTACAAGAAGAGGTATAGGAAAAACTACTCCGGCCCCCTATGTATCTACCGAAGAGCAAGAAGCTGTCTCAGATTTTGGTCCTCCTCCTTTAAGAGGTGATCTTGATTTTTCAGAAGGTGTAAAAACCCTCCATAAGGATTATCCCTGGTACAGTAAACTGCCTGTTGATACCGAGGAATATGTAATAGTATTCGATTTAGAAAGAAAGGAATTTAGAATTAGACTTAAAGTGCCAGAAACCTCCTCTCAAGATATAAAAGACACCACTCTGAATAAAGCTGTGTCAAAATTAAGAGAAATAACAGGACAAGATTTTAACAACTACACCTATTACGTTTTATATCAAAAGGAAAATTAACTAATTCTATTCAGCTCTACTCGGAACAAGGATTAAATCTTCTAAGGCTGAGGCTGCATTCTGTAAAAGGGTTCCAGGACTATAACTACTTACTCCAAATGCACCTGCAATCAAACTAACTATTACAAGTACCCCGACAACAATAAAAAGACCAAAAAGAGCATATGTCCAAGTACTTTTTGCTCCTTCCAATCCTTCAGGATCTCCAAGAGCCATAGAAGCTTTTGCAACCCCATAACCAAGCATAATTACAAACACCAGTCCTGCAAGACCAACTGCAATATTAAAAATATTCCCAAATATCCCAGCTAAAGCGCCTAGGGAGGGATCGTTTTCTAAATCAGCAGCATACACAACACTAATATTTAAAGTGAAACTTACAATTATAGAGGATAACAAATAAAAAAATCTCTTCATGATTAAAAAAGTCCCATAACTAAATCTTTAATTACGTAAGCCAGTAAAGAAATAATCATTCCTAGCCCCGCCCACAGTAAAGTATCTTGTGCTTTTTTGATGTTATCTTTATCACCAACACTTGTAGCAAACAAAATAAAGCTTATAGCTGCAGCAACTAAAGCTGTACCAAAACCTACCACTACAAAAACACTAGCTACAACTGAAAACGCACCACTGGCACTACTGAAGTTGCCACCACCCCCTACACCTCCCATGATTTCTTTCAATTGTGTAAACATATTTACAGAAAGGCCTGGTGTTACCCCAGGCCTAGTATATTAACTAAGACCTGTTACTCCTCTAAAACGTCAGGAGCACCTGTTAGGTTAAGAATTACAGCTTTTATTGTGTAAACAGCTAGTAATCCAATACCACCTAAAGCCGCATAAGATACCCATTTTTGAGCTATTGCTGTTGCCTCTTTATCACCTTGAGAAACAATAAATCTAATAAATCCTAGTGCTAAAAAGACTATTACCAAACCAAAACCAATAATAATTATCAAGTTTGTTATCCAGGTAAATAGATCTCCAATAGTACCGATCTCACTAAATTCGAATAACGGACCGACTGCTGCATAAGCTTTTTCTATTAACATATTACCTAACACCTCCTTCGGTTTTAACGAATTTTCTAAACACTAATAACTTAAACCTAAAAGTGAATTGATTATAACCCGCAGTATTGCTGATGACAATAAAATAAATAGGAGACCAACGATAGCTGCAGTTAGTTGACTCTTTGCTTCTTGAGTTTTTCTTGGGTCTCCTTCACTTACCATTAGCATATAACCAGAAAGAACTACTGCTCCAAGACCAATAAATAATCCACCATAAAAAAGAATTCTTGCAATTGGAGTTAATACTTGGGGAATAGTTGTAATTCTAGGGCCAGCATACTCGGGGTCCTCCACATTCCACATTTTGTCGTCTCCTATGGTAGGGGGTTTACTACATCTATAGCCTGTACTATAACCCGCTGAATAGTCGTAGCAACAGGTATCTGGAGGGCATCCAGCTTCTCCTCCACATTTACCTACTATACAAGTAAAGCCAGGATCTAAAGGATTGTAGTCATCCTCTGAAAAATCATCTGGCTGAACACAACCATAAGGCTCCCCATCTTCACAAGTACCATATTGACCTCCCCATGTAGCAGGCGCCGGGGAGGGTACACAGCGGTCTCCTACTGCACATCCTCCAGATGGACCACATTTATTAAGTTCCCAATTATTGGTAACACCACAGGTCTCTGCTAAAACTGGTCCAGAAAACATTAGGGTTATCAACACAAAGAAAAATACTACCCTTCTCATACTAAAATTTTATCATGTAAAACATTGAGGTAGTTAGTAACTTAGGCCTAGAAGAGAACTAATGATTGTTCTTAAGATTGCTGATGACAATAAAATAAATAGGAGACCAACGATAGCTGCAGTTAGTTGACTCTTTGCTTCTTGAGTTTTTCTTGGGTCTCCTTCACTTACCATTAGCATATAACCAGAAAGAACTACTGCTCCAAGACCAATAAATAATCCACCATAAAAAAGAATTCTTGCAATTGGAGTTAATACTTGGGGAATAGTTGTAATTCTAGGGCCAGCGTATTCGGGATCATCTACAACCCACTTTTTGTCATCTGCTGCTACACGAGCCTTCACAACGGATTTACTAATACAACATATCTTTCCATCAGGGGCACAACTTCTATGACATCCGGCGCCAGTATAAGTGGGGGGACACATTCCGGAGAATACAGGCATAAAACTAGCGTATCCCGAACATCCTGAAGGATCCTTTTTTTGATCATCAGTTTGTTTACACCCATATTTGTTAAGCGAGTCCCATTTACAGCACGGTGAGGGCCCTCCACATTGGGCAGCATCTAAGCAAATCTGTCCTAATTTACAGTATAAATCGGTAGTAGTTAAAAAAACATACCCAGCCCCCCCTGCTGTACCACAATCGCCTACTTTGCATGTACCTGCATAGGTTAATGGGGAAATGAGCAAAAAGAATAGAAGAAAAACTGTAGTTGACAGACACTTTTTCATACTAAAATCTTATCATAACCACCTCACACCCTGATATAATTTGACATATGAGATCTTGCCCAGTAAAAAGGACCCTGGTCCTTTTTGCCACACTAATCTATATTTCCTCTTTTCTCATTACAGCAGTGGGCCCTATTGTTAGTTATGCTAAAGATGAATGTAAAGACATTGAAGATACTTCTAAACGTACTGAATGTTACGAAGAAAAAGAGGAAGAGGTAAGAGACAAATTAAATGAGACCCGAAATAAACTATCTGGGGTGCAAAACACAATAGGAAATCTTTCTTCTGACTTAGATGTAGCCACTCAACAAATTATCCAAACTCAAGCTTCAATAAATGAAGTTAGAGCTGAGCTAGAAATTATTAATGAAACTTTAGATGATTTAAGAAATAAGCTTGAAGATAAAATTAACTTTAGGAATAAACTTGTTAGAAACTACTCTAAGAAAAGTACTTTATCAGACTTTGAACTTTTTTTAACCTCACCTGATACTCAAATTGATATAGATGGAAAACTGGCTAACTTAACAGGTTTTCAATACTCTATCTTCGTATATGCATTTAACAAAGCCACAAACGAAGAAACTATTAAAATTATCACCTCTTTGAATGCAGAGATAAGAAGTTACGAAGAAGATAAAAAACAAGCAGAAGATATTAAACAAGAACTTGAAGCAGCAGAAAGAAGCTTGGTAGCTCTAAAGGCTGACTTAGATATCAAAAAGGCTGAGGCAGAAAAAGAAGCCGCAGAACTTGCGGCTAAAGAGGAAGAGTATAAAGAAGAGCTTAGTGAACTTCAAGATAAGATTCTTACCTTAAAGTATGGGGATACTACTGGAACTGTTGGAGATTACGAAGCTCCTGGTGCTAAAACCCCAGATCCTCCATTTAAACCGGCCTTTGCTGCCTTTTCTTATGGTGCATACACCCACTATAAGGGCATGAGTCAGTACGGAGCTAAGGGAAGAGCTAAGGATGGTGATAGTTATAAAGACATCATTGAGTTTTATTACAAAGAGGATGTAAAAGAAAAGGATGACTTTCCAGATGAAATCTGTGTTCAAGGCTATGGAGACATGGACTTCCAAGACTATCTATATGGCCTTGCCGAGATGCCAAGCAGCTGGGACAGTGACGCTCTAAAAGCCCAAGCTATAGCTGCAAGATCATATGCATATAGATATGAGAAGGCTGATAAATGTATCTGTACAACTCAAAGTTGTCAGGTTTTTTCTGAGAGTAAATCAAATAACCCACCTTCTGAGTGGAGAAATGCCGTTGATGATACGAAAGATAAGATTATCGATGGAAGTACGGATGCCAGCGGATACGGTTGGTACTCATCTACTACGGGTGGATTTATTGAAAATGTTGGGTGGGATGTAGATGGGAACTGGCCTGGTGATGCTTATGAAAAGAAAGCAGACTCACCCTGGTTTAGAAAAGCTTGGTACACAAAAAGCTATAACGATGGAAGCACTTGCGGACACCCTCATCCCTGGCTGGACGAGGAAGAGATGGCAGACATAGTTAATGCTTACATGGTCTACACTAAGGGGTCGGATGGAGAAAAAGGACACATTTCACCTCTAACAACAGACTGCTGGGGTGGTGAGCCCTACTCAAAGAGTGAGATGAGAGCAAAAGCAGATAAATATGGAGATGCGTACGGAGAAGTCTACTCGATAGATGTAGATGTTAGTAACGGAGGGTACACCTCTCGGGTTAGTGTTAGTACTAACAACGGAAGTGTGAGTATGGACGGTCAAACATTTAAAACCGTCTTTAACCTTAGAGCCCCAAGCTATGTAGCTATTAGAAGTAGGCTTTTTGACTTCGAAAAAGAAGACTAGCTGCTATAATTACCCTAAATGGAAATACTTTCCTCATTTATCAAAAACCCAAAGAAAACCACTTACGAGGGGGAGGATAATGATGAAAAAATTCTTATCCTGCTAAGAAAAAGTGTTATATCTAACTTCACTTGGCTTTCCTTTACCTTTATCTTACTTTTGGTTCCTTTCTTTTTATCTCCTACGATCTCAAAACTAACCTATATGGAAATGAGAGTAATAAATCCCGGATTTTTATTTACTTTTAATATTTTCTGGTACTTGTTTACGATCGGGTACGCCTTTCAAAACTTTCTAGCTTGGTATTTTGATGTACTAATGATCACAAATAAAAAGGTGATTGATATTGATCAAGCCGGAAGAGATGTGTCAGAAACAACTCTTTCTAATATTCAAGACGTTACCTCTAAAGTAAAGGGGAATTTAGGAGTAGTGTTTGATATTGGAGATATCTACATTCAAACATCAGCAGAACAAAGAGAGTTTGAGTTTATGTCCGTGAGAAATCCATCTAAAGTTAGGGATGAGATTGCGGACTTAGTAGCAAAAATTAAGAAAGAAAATGGTTCCTAATCTACCTATAAGACAAATAGTTATTGGAGGAAAAATAGTATTAATCCTTTTTATGATTATGTATGCTGTTTTTGCCTATATTCTTACCAAAAGAGTTACCCTAATGAATAAAAATCTAACTACACCTCAAAGTTCTCTCTTTAACATAATTGCAAAAACTCATATGGCGTTATCAATCCTTGTTATTATCCTTGCTGTTATTAATCTTTAACCAAAGATGAACAAAAAACTGAATGCAAAAACCCAAAAATTAAATCCAAAACTACCTCAGTACAGCAGTTCCTTTTCTCAAAGTATTGTCATAAAACCTGAAAACCAAGAGCTACTTCTAAAGAAAGGTACTGTGTATACAGTGTTTAGTGTATCTGGCGAGTCTAGTTTTGATACCGAGTTAATAACAAAGGTGATAACAGATGTATTGCATGACTCATATTTTGAGTCTGAAAGTATCTCACCTATTCAATCAATGGAGAAGGCAATCCTTGAAACTAAAAATAAGGTAACCCAACTAAGTAGTGACACACTAACCTCAAATACACAAACAATAAATCTGAGTATTACCTCTGGTGTTTTATGGGGAAATGTTTTGTACATGGTCCAGTATGGAAATGGAAAGGTGTACACCATGAAAGAAGGGGCCATTACTCCGCTAAATACAATATCTGAGGGTAACTTTTCTACAGCATCAAAAGTGGTAAATGAAGAAGATGTCCTAATAATCTGTACAGATGGTTTTGTCGAGGTATTTCCTCCTGAAAAGTTAATGTCATTAAGTATCACTGAGGGGCAGCTTCAACCAAATCAAACCTGTCTTTTGATGAGGTTAATTATTGATACAACTCTTTCTGAAGATGAAGAGATAGATTTTGGTCTTAAAGAAGTTGCAGCAAAAAGCAGGGCTAGACAAAGAGCTCAGAAGATAACAGGTCTTGCAAAATCTGGTGTAGATAAAACTTTTAGTATCTTTAAAAAAGGTGCTGAGGCTGTAAAACCAGTATCAGAAAAGGTAAAACAAACTGTTAAAGAGGCTAGACTTCCGAGGCTACCTATAAGTATTCAAACACCTAGACCTCCTCCCGAAAAGATGAAAAAGATAGGCTTTTTAGTTGGTGTCCTGGCTCTAAGCGGTATCCTTCTTGCTGGTGGTATATACATCCTGATAACAAAGCCTTGGAAAGGTGAGGAGGAGGTAAAGGAGGAAGTGGTCACTGAAGAAAAGGTAGTTGAGGAAACAGTAAAAGAGCCAGAGATCTCAGAGGAAGAACAAAAGGCACTGGATGAAAAGGCTAAAGTAGAAAGAGTTACTCCTGAAGTATTTTATGATCTAAAGATTACTGATTCTATAGTAGAGCCGTCTGAAATTACATCTCTTGGGAATCTTCTCGTATCTGTAGATAGAAACTCAGGAAAAATATTTGCTTCAGATATCTCTTCTCCAAGCTTTTCGACAAAGAATCAAACATTTCCCGGTATTAAATCTCTTACTAATGATGATGGCCTATTAAGCTTTTCTGATAACGAAGGGTACAAAACATATGATCTAGAAAGGGAAGAGATCACTGAAGACTACTCTGTAGAAGATATAGATCTGTCTTTTCCATATGCCGGGTTTATCTACATAATTTCAGATGATATCTTAACCAGACACTCTGAAGAAGGGGGTGTTCTAACAGGGTCTACCTGGGGACAAAACCCTAGCTTTGCAGGGGCAAAATCAATGGCTATCAATTTCGAGATATATGTACTCACAAAAAACAAAGAGCTTATAAGCTTTTCTGGTGGGGAAAAGACAGATTTTAGTGTAACTGGATTAGAAGAAGGCTTTAAAAATCCAACTAATGTGGTTTTTGACTTAGAGTTTGATCATATTTATATTGCTGATCCTGGAAATAACTCTGTTGTTGTACTAGATAGTGATGGAAACCTAATTAAACAATATAAACATGCTGAAGATTCAACATTTGGAGATATTAGAAGTATTGCAGTTTCCTCAGACGAAACCTCTCTTTTTGTCCTAAATTCAAGCAAAATATATAAAATAGAGCTAAGTTTTGAGTAAAATCTTAGGTATTGACCAATTTAAAGCCGAAAAGTACAATACCACATGTCTTTATTTGAGGTAATTTTATGCAATTAAAAGCATTAAAAAGAGAAGAATTAGGTAAAAAAACAAAATATTTAAAGCAGCAAAACAAGATACCCGCTGTAATCTTTGGTAAGGGTATGGAGTCTGTATCTATTACTCTTGACTACAACGAGTTTATTAAGGTATTTGAAGAGGCTGGGGAAACTAACATTATTGATGTTGTTATTGGTTCTGAGACATATAAAGTACTTGTTAAGGAATACCAACTAGATCCTGTAAAGGACACGTTTATTCACATAAGTTTCTATAAACCTGACCTCACTATTAAAACTCAAGCTCAGGTACCTGTTAGTGTTACAGGAGAAGAAGAAAACGAACTAATTAAAAATGGTGATGCTATTGCACTTCTTCTAATGCAAGAGATTACTGTAGAGGCACTACCTACAGATCTTCCAAACGAGTTTATTGTAGACGTCTCCGGTCTTACTGAGTTTGGACAAGGAATAGCTATATCTCAACTTAAGTATGATAAAGAAAAGGTAGAAATACCTGATGTTGATCCCGAAGAATTCGTTGTGAGACTTGATGAGGTAATAATCGAAGAAGAACCAGAAGAAGAAGTATCTGAAGAGGAGGCTTTGGAAGGAATAGAGGCTACAGAGGAAACAGAAGAAGGTGAGGAAGGTGAAGTAAAAGAGGAGAGCACTCAAGACGAAGGAAAAATAAAAGAAGAACCAACCTCTGAGCAACCTCAAGAATAAATTAAGCTCTTCTCAGAAAAATTACCAAGAAGAGCTTTTATTATCTACCATAAATCTTCGAAACAGTACGTTTTTTCTAAATACTTAACAAAGCAGGTTAGTGCACTTTTCTGTTCCTTCTTACTAACACTTTCTGGAATAAAAAAGACCAGCTCCCCATCTTTGTACATTTTTTCTGCGTGTTTAGCAGTCCACGAAACCACATATATCCAATGGTATCTTTCTTTCTCTTCCCAAAAAGGTGAGTCCTTGAGAATATTTTCTGCCTCTCTCTCAGAAAGCTTTAAATTTTCAACGAAGATTCTCACTCTAGGGTCTCTCTCAGCCAACAAATGAAAGGCAGCGCTTTCAACCCCTCCTTCTTCATAATCAGCTATATTACTAGAAGTCTGATAGTCATCATTGGACTTATCCGAGTCAACATGCTTTGGGTTACCAGAGAAAAACCCTGATTGCACTCCAAAAACAAAAAAGATACACAGAAGCACCAATACCGCTATAAGAATCGTTTTTATAATCGATTTCATTATTCTCTCCTTTTTATATTTTATAAAACAGACCTGAAACTAAGTCTGGAATAGTATTTGAACTATTATACTATGGGATCAGAAATGAATCAAACTACTCAGGCCAGGCAGAGTTTAGAAGTATCTCTGGTTCCTCATTATCTTTTGGTATATTTTGCCAAATCGCTTCTGTAACAAAAGGCATAAATGGATGAAGTGTTTTTAAACCTTCCACGAATACATATCTAAATATACTTAGTGCAAGTTCTTTATCATCTCTATCTTTTACGTGTTCAATATAGCTACTTGCAAGTTCATCCCACATAAAATGATATGCCGTTTCAGCAGCTTCTGAGAACCGATACTTTTCTAAACTATCATTTACACTTTTTATCGTTTCTTTTAGTTTCCTAAGTATCTCTTTATCTTCTTTTTGTAACCCTTTTGAACTTTTTCCATCATAGAATGGTACTTTTCTTTCTTCCATCATCAAAAGCATAAACCTTGCCATGTTCCATAACTTATTTGCAAAGTTTCTATATGAGATCACTTTGTCTTTAGGAAATGCAAAGTCTTTCCCATTTGCTGTACCTGAAATTAGTCCCATCCTTAAAGCATCTGCTCCATACTCCTCGATGTATTCTTCAGGATTAACCACATTACCCAAAGATTTACTCATCTTCTTGCCATCGATCGCCCTAACCAGACCATGAAGGTATACATCACTAAAAGGAGATTTTCCAGTCAAATATATTCCAAACATTATCATTCTGGATACCCAGAACCTAAGAATTTCCCAACCTGTCTCCATCACAGAGGTTGGATAGAAATATTCAAAATCTTCGCTGTCTGGATAATGAAGGGTAACTAGTGGCCAATGACCAGACGAAAACCAAGTATCAAATGTGTCTGTTTCGGGTAGAATTTCTCCATTAGGCTTATCTTTTGAAATTAAATATTTTGCATCCTTTGGTGCTATTAGATTTTGAAGACCTTTTTCAATTTCTTCAAAAGAGTGTTTCTCTAGAAGCTCAGAAATCTTTCCTGTAATTCTCTCGCCATCTTTAATAAAAGTTACTAAAAGATCTGGATTATCTTTTACCGAGTACCAAGCAGGTATCCTAATACCCCACACAATTTGCCTTGAAATAGGCCAATCCCTCATTTCTTCCATCCATCTAGTGTAGGTTATTTTCCTCCATTTAGGGAAAATCCTAACTTTACCTTTTTTAACAACATTAAGTGCTGGTTTTTTAAGTTTGTCTACACTAACAAACCAGTTAGGAAGAACTGTAGGTTCAACGTCATGTCCAGCTTTATAACAGACACTAACAGCATGTTTGTAATTCTCGTCTACTTTTACTAATAAACCTTTCTTCTTTAGATCTTCAACGACTTTTTCCCTGGCCTCCATTATCCCCATCCCAGCGTATGGTCCGCACTTCTCATTAAGTTTTCCATTCAAACCAATAACTGGCCTTACCTCTAAATTGTGTCTGAGTCCCGCTTCGTAATCGTTTTTATCGTGAGCGGGTGTAACTTTAACAACACCTGTACCAAATTCCATATCAACAAAGGGATCCGCGATTACCTTAAGTTTAAAATTCCCGACCAAGCCCTCCACGTCTATCTCTTTTCCGATGTACTCCTTGTATCTTTTATCTTTGGGGTTAACGGCAACCGCTGTATCCCCAAACTTAGTCTCTGGTCTAACTGTAGCCAGAGTAAATGGACCATATTTCATGTAGTAAAGAGGGTCTTTTCTGGTAACATGCTTTAGCTCCAGATCCGCAAACGTGGTTCCACACTTCGGACAGTAATTAACGATGTAGTTATCTCGATAAATTAATTTATCGTCTATCATCTTTTGGAAGGTAGCGTAAACAGCATCAATAACATGGTCATCCAGGGTGTATGTGTATCTACTCCAATCCAAACTTGCCCCCATTCTTTTCAGCTGCTTACCAATATCTCCCTTATTCTTTTCTACAAACTCCCATATCTTTTGATAAAGAGTTTCTCTATCATAATCAAATCTAGACTTTCCTTCCTCTCTTAGCTCTCTTTCAAAAACAATCTGAGTTTCAAACCCCGCGTGATCAGTTCCTGGAAGCCACAGCGTAGAGTATCCTTGCATCTTCTTCCATCTAATGAGAACGTCTTCGATAGCAAGCATCAAATCATTTCCAACGTGAAGCTTTCCACTAGCATTTGGTGGGGGAAGTACTATTGTGAAAGGTTTCTTTTTCTTATCAACTTTACCCTTAAAACACTCTTTCTCTTCCCATAGACTTAATATCTTGGGTTCTTGTAATTTGTGGTCATAGCGCTTATCCATGAAACAACAATATCAAAAAAACCTTGTCATTACAATGAAAAGCAAGATAAGATATAATAGATTTCAAATGCTTTATTCACAGCTTGTAGGAAAAACTAAAAAAGAGGCTCCTAAAGATGAGGAAAGTATAAATGCAAAACTTCTCATTCGTGGAGGATTTATTCATAAAGAGATCTCTGGAGCATACATATTTCTACCTTTGGGCTTAAGAGTACTAAATAAAGTGGTTCAGATAATTAGAGAGGAAATGGAAGCAATTGACGGTCAGGAAATGGTTCTTACAGCACTTCAAAACCCCGAAAGCTGGAAAGCAACCAATAGATGGGACAACGATGCTGTAGACATCTGGTTTAAAACAGAATTAAAATCAGGAGCAGAAACTGGTCTGGCAACAACACACGAAGAGCCTCTCACTAAACTTCTAACTCAACATATCTCCTCATATAAAGATCTCCCTATGTATATATTTCAATTCCAAACAAAGTTTAGAAATGAACTAAGAGCTCAAGGAGGACTTCTAAGAGCTAGAGAGTTTCTAATGAAGGATCTCTATTCATTTAACAAAGATATAGACAGTTTTGAAAAATATTACGAAAAAGCTAAAAAGGCATATATGAAAATCTGGGATAAGTTAGGTATTGGAGATAGTACTTACCTAACTTTTGCTAGTGGTGGATCTTTTGGAAAATTCAGTCATGAATTTCAAACTGTGTGCGAAACAGGAGAAGACACGATCTATATAGACAAGAAAAAGAAAATCGCTGTTAATAAAGAGGTTTATAACGAGGATGTGCTTAAAGAACTAGGTGTTAAAAAAGATGATTTAGAGAAAGTGAGGGCTATCGAGGTTGGAAATATATTCCCTCTTGGGACCAGATTCTCAGAAGCTTTGGGGCTTTTCTACACAGACGAGAGGGGAGAAAAGAAACCTGTTGTTATGGGAAGTTATGGTATAGGGCCAGGAAGAGTAATTGGAACTATTGTGGAACTTAGCCATGATAATAACGGAATTATATGGCCAGAAAATATTGCTCCATTCAAAATAGTAATTATTAGTATAGGAAACTCTGTAGAAGATAGGGCTTTGAAAGTTTACGAGGACCTGAAAAATAAGGGTATAGAGGTACTCTATGACGATAGACAAGATGTATCCCCTGGACAAAAATTTGCTGATGCAGATTTAATTGGTATCCCCTACAGGGCTGTAGTATCAGAAAAGACAGAAGATAAAATAGAGATAAAGAAAAGAGACGAGGAAAAAGCAGAAGTTGTATCAATCTCAGAGCTAATAAAGAGATTAAACTAAATCCATTATTCCCAAGGAAGGGTTAGGTTGAATTTCACTTAAAGGTTTTTCTACTTGATTAAAATATGCTGTTGACCCTATCACTACAGCATTATCAGTACATAAGCGAACAGGTGGAATGTGTAAGTCTACTCTAAGTTTTTTTGCCTCTTCATCCATTTTCTTTCTAAGATTACTATTTGCAGCTACCCCGCCCCCCAACAAAAGAGACTTGGCCCCTGTTTCTCTTACAGCCCTGGAAGTTTTTTTAATTAATACATCTACTACTGCGTTCTCAAACTCTCTGGCAACTACCTCCACTGGTAAATTTTCCTTCTCAACAATCCTTCTTACAGCAGTCTTGAGTCCAGAGAAAGAAAAATCATAATTATCTGTATCAATCATGGGCCTAGGCAATCTTCCTTCGATAGTATTTTCTTTGCATGTTGCTGCAGTTTCAGAAAGAACTCTACCACCCAAATACTTGGAAAGACCTAAAAGTCTAGCTACCTTATCAAAGGCCTCGCCAGAAGCATCATCTAATGTTCCTCCTAGAAATTCAAACTCTCCGTGGTTTTTCATTAAAACCAGATCTGTGTGACCGCCACTAACCACTAAAACTACTGCTGGAAACTTAACTTCTGTCTTATTGTCTATAAAATTAGCATAGATGTGACCTAAAAGATGATTTACAGGTATTAGAGGCTTTCCTAGAGCCAAACTAAGGGCTTTAGCAGCCTCTATTCCCACTATTAGAGATCCTATTAAACCGGGACCGGTTGTAACTCCAATTGCATCAATATCTTCTCTTTTATAACCTTTTTCAGAAAGCTGTTTAAAGGTCTGGTCTACAACAGGGGTAATAAATTCAACTTGTTTACGAGCAGCAACCTCAGGAACAATACCTCCTGTTTTTTTATGGAAATCTTTTGATGAAGCTACCACACTGCATATCTCTTTTACTCCATCCTCAACCACGGCACACGCAGTTTCATCACAAGATGTTTCAAGAGATAAGATTAGCATGGAGAAAATATACCACTTATTGAGAGGTGAGAGCAGTTTTTGCTATAGTTAACACTTCTTCGACACCAGGTCTTTGGTGTTCCTGACCAGCAGTCAGAGCGTTTATTGCACTTCCAAGGGCATCTGTCTGAGTTATATTTCCTGCTCTCCCTGCCAGTACTCCACTTTTTGCAAAAGAAGCAGTATCTAATATTGGTTTAATGTATTTTCCAGAAGTGGTTTCACTAACCTGACTTGCTAACTCAACACTCGCATAAGGAGCACCAAATGGTCTGTATCTAGATGCTAAATCAAAGATTTTTAATTGTTGCTCATTTTGAGTTAGGTAATTAATAAACTCCCAAGCTTCTTTCTGATTAGAACTATTTTTTGCAACAGCAAACATCCAAAAACTTCCCCATGAAACAGGGTTATCAGGAAGTGCTTGAGGAACGGCAGCAACTCCAACCTTAAGATCTGGTCTTGTCCTAATAATATCCAAAACTCCCCAAGAAGGTACAAATATCATACTAACCTTCTCCTGAGTAAATGCAGAAGATGCTTCAGGAAGGGTTGAGTCCCAAATTTTATCTTCATTAACAAACATTGTATAAAAAGACAGGGCGTCTTGGGCGGGCTTTGAATCGAGATCCTCGGGAACTACCACGCCGGCCTGAGCAAACATAAGCCCAAGAATATCTGAGAAGAAATCAATATTATCAGCCGCACCAATAGCAGCTCCGGATCTAATAAAACTTCCCTCTTCGTCCTTAATTGTTAAAGAGAGAGCCAACCTTCTAAATTCTTCCCAAGCTGTTGGTGGTGTAACTTGGTCTATTTCGTCAAAGTGATCTATATTATAAACAAGAGCTAAGCCATCATAATATGCTGGAGCAGCATATATTTTCCCTTGTATAACAGCACTCTCCGAAATTATCGGATAAAATTTTTGAGTGTATCCAGCAACATCAATCAGACCTGGTGGTGCTGGAGCAAGTAATCCACTAAGTTCAGGTACCCAACTATTATGAATTAATACTATGTCTGGGGCACCCTCCTCTGAAAGTCTGGCTATAACAGTCTCTTTGTGCTGACTTGGTTTAATTATTGATCTGTCATCATAGCTGATTGTGATTTTAGGATTTTGTTCGTTATATGAAAGCGCTACAGAGTTCATAACCTCAGGACTTTCCCATAAACCCCAAAACTTTAGGGTTACTTCCTTTTGAGGTACAACCTTACCTCCAAAGAGAGCACCGATAATAGGAATATCTCTTGCACTACAAGCAGTAATAAACAACGGAAGAACTAAAAGTAAGATGGCAGTTAGCAGTTTATTTTTCATCTACTAAATTATATATCACTACAAGGGAAAATCCAGATTACACGGATTACACAAAAGAGAGGCCTAAAGTAATCCAAAATAAAAGTTGGGTTTGATGCATTGTGTAAAAGTAGTGATCTAAGCTTCCAAGTAACAATATTTGGATAAGAGACACTAGGGGAATAATAAAGAACCTGGGTTTTAAAGATCTCTTTATTCCTAAATACAATAAGATAAGAAAAGAGAAAAAAGCAAATATTCCAGACTCAGCAGAAATTAAGACAAATATGTTGTGAACAGGCTGGGTAAATCTTAGATCAGGGCCTCTAAATATAAATTTATCAACTAAAGTAGTGAAGTTGTTAGCACCTACGCCAAAAAGAGGATACAAATCAATTATTTTATAAGCAGCAGATAAAAGATTTGACCTTCTATAAAAAGAAGGGTGTTTATTAATAAAGGGAAGGGCACTCTCAAAAAAGGGTAAAAGAAGAAAAAGGGAAGTGGTTACAAATGCTCCAAATACCACCCACCTTTTTAATCTAGAGTTACCTGAAGAAAACACCCTATGTAGCAAAAGCCCCACTCCAAAAACTAACCAAGAAGTATATGAGAAGGTAAAAATTAGAGCTCCCAAACCAAGTAAAAAGGGTACTATGTACTCCCTTTTATGTTTAATTTGACTAAAAATCCAGACTAATACTACCGCTAAGAACCCTCCAAAAGTATTTGGATGTCTAAAAGTCCCATATGAAGCAACTTTTGAGACTCCAAAGAGTCTCTCCTTTGCGATATCCCAGGTAGAAAAAGAATAGGGTTGTTCTCCAAAAAAAAGATAGTCATTAAAAACAGATGCTTGCCTTATATACTGAATAATCCCTAAGACTCCTAGAAAAACTACACTTATACCAAACATCTTTAAAATCCTAGAGAAGTCTTTCTCTATAGATACTTCAAACACTATATATAAAAAGAGGGTTGCATATAAAAGAATTCTTCCAAAAAAGAGTATTGATGGAATAAATCGTTCAGCAGAAAGGGTAGATAAAAACAAAGAGAATATAAAAAAGATTAAAAACTGTATTTCTTTTCTCTCAAAAGCCTCAAGAAAATGTTTTCTTTTCGGAAATCCCTTTTCAATAATCCAGAAAAGGATTATGAGAAAAACCAAAATATCTTGAATAAATATTGTGGGTACTAAGTAGTCAACTAAGCGACCCCATACATATGAAAAACTAAACTCAAAGTGTTTACCCAAATTAATAGGTAAGAAAAGAACCAAAAGATAAAAGAGCCTCTTTGAAATATTTTTCATTATTTAAGTTTTAGTGAGGCAGTGTGAGCAGAGTAAATTAGACTATCGTCTAGTGGTTTAATGGTATCTAACTTAAGACTTTTTGCAATGAGATAATCAGCAAGATGGGGGTTTCTAGCAAGGATTGGTCCATGAAAGTATGTCCCAATTGAATTTTTGAAAATTACCCCCTCTGTCCCATCTTCTGAATTATTTCCGTGTCCCTTAATAATCTTTGCAAATGGCTTTACTCCTTTT